>JBIKSQ010000146.1:0-3596 GCA_044348555.1 Candidatus Nanopelagicales bacterium
AATCGGGCAGTTTCAGATGCGGTACTAGTGAGTGCAAAAACTGCTTTGAGTGAGAATTATCGGAAGCTAAATCACAACCCGCTCTACTTAGAGCTTAGGGCAGCGGCGGGATTACCTTCCCGATCCAATCTTGTTTGCTTCACTAATGATGCGAATAGGTTCGATGCCGTTTCAGGGATTGCAGATTTCATTCTCACCTCTGCTCCCGAGCTGGCCGATCGCGAGAGAGCGATTTATTACGAGCCTGAAAACCTTTCGATGGCTCTGCAAAAATTGGCTGAGGCAGGGATGCATAGGCTGGTGATTGAAGGCGGGCCGACTTTGCTTGATGCCTTCATTGCGCACGGCTTAGTGAATCAAATAGCGCTCACAAAATCTGCCCAATCCAGCAAAGATGAAGATCGCTACAAAAACATTTCAATGTTTCTAAATGAAACGCCAACTCTATGGAAAAAAGAAGTCGAATCATTCGAATACTCACTTGTTGGTGAGCTTCCAAACTGGAAAGCCATTTTGCCAAAACATAATTTTCAAATTCTCCGCAAAGCGCACACCGAGCCTGCTTTCTCAGTCCCATACGAAAAAGAACCCGCTGATGGTTACTACAGCTGCTTTGCATGTGGAAACAAATTGTTTGATGCCCAAAATCAGTTTGATGCTCGATGTGGATGGCCGGCATTTTGGAAACCTGACAACGATGCCGGAGTTAGGCTCATCGAAGATAGAAGTTTTGGAATGCGCCGCGTCGAAGTTGTTTGCGCCGCTTGTGACTCGCACTTAGGCCACGTCTTCTACGGAGAAGGATTCGGTTTTCCGACAGATGCTAGGTATTGCATTAACGCGGCCTCAATCAAAAGGCACTAACCGCCAGCGATTGCACCCACGCCAATCATTGCCAACAACACTCCCCAATACTGAACACTCAGCAGACGTTCTTTAAGTAACCACCAAGCTAGCAAAACTGTAAACACCGGATAGATTGATCCGAGAACTGACACTATTGAAAGTAAATCGCTTGTAGTCGCAATCCCAAAAGCTAAGTTTGCTCCGATATCAAATATTCCAATGAAAACAAGCGGCACGAAATCTCGGCGCTCAAAATTCAGTGATGCTCGAGTTTTCAGCCAAACAAAAAAGCCAACCGTCACCGTCTGAATTCGCATAACTGTCATTGTTGTTACTGCATCAATCTCGCTGCCTCTTGCAATCGCTACAAGGCAAAGGCCAAATCCAAGAGCCGCTAAGAGTGCAAGTCCCACAGGTCGAGCCGCTGCCTTGCCGCTCAACTCAGGACCTGAAGCAAAAATGATGCCTGCAATCGCTAGCAACACACCTAGGGTCTGCAGTCCACTCAGAATCTCGCCAGCCAGGAGTCCGATTGTGAGTGGTACTAAAACACCAAGTGCCGCTACTGGCGAAACGATTCCCATGCGGCCAGTCGCCAGCGCTTGATAGAAAGACATCAAACCCAGGTAGCCAGTGATGCTTGCAGCGCTACCCCACATCAGGACTTCCATTGAGAAACTGAATCCAACTATCAGCCCATAACTCGATATTGCAATCAGGCCAGCGACCTGAGAAAGCCAAACTACATTCGTTACGGGATAACGTTTTGTTAGATTTCCTCCAACATAGTCTGCAATTCCCCACATCAAACTACTTAGAAGCGCAAGTGCGATAGCCATGTCTTTAGTTTACGGCGAGCCAACAGACGAATTTCTAAATTCAGATTTAACCTGAGGGGGTGAGTATCAATCCCCAGTCAAATCAGTGGAGCACACTGCAGCAGATGATTGAATCTGCAATTGCTGATCGTGGGATTCGAGCTGAAATAACCCTTGAAACTGCACCAGCACCGGCTCGACTAGCAACCAACGCCATGACGATTTTGGCTGATCTTGATGTTGCTGGTGAAGAAGTTGGAAGCGGTCGACTCGTTATTTTGTACGAACCCGAATGGCAAGAAGCATGGGATGGCAACTTAAGAATGGTTGCCTTCGCTCGCTCGGAGCTTGAAACTGAGCTTGTCACCGATTCAATGTTGCTAGAAGTTGGCTGGTCTTGGGTCATGGACTCCTTTAAAGGTCGCGAAATAGCCGCTAGTTCCTTAAGTGGCACTGTATCCAGAGCTGGCTCGCAATCTTTTGGCGACTTGTCAGCTCGAACTCCTGAGGGTTCTGTTGAAATTCGCTACTCCTGGACAATTTTGGATTACGCGGAATTACCGCAACATGTACTTTCTTGGTGCGACCTTTTAGCAAGCGCAGCCGGGCTCGAACCACTTCCAGATGGTGTTGTGGCGCTGCGAGTGAAAGATGCCTAGTGTCTGAAAAAGAAGTGAACACCGAAGTGGTCACTGAAGAAATTGAACTGCCACTTCTAAATAAAACTCGTGATCCAATACCTGCAGTGATAACAGACTCTGTGGCACTTGAAGCTGCTGTTGCTCAACTCTCAGCTGGCGATGGAGTGCTTGCTATCGATGCCGAGCGCGCATCAGGCTTTAGGTACTCCTCCCGCGCCTATCTCATACAAATTCGTCGAGAAGGTGCAGGAACTTTTCTAATTGATCCGATTGAAATTCAGAACTTTGCTCAAATCGTTTCACCATTAAATCAGCCAAAATGGATTTTGCATTCTGCTACCCAGGATTTAACTTGCTTGCGAGAAGTTGGACTTATCCCCAACGACCTGTTTGATACCGAGGTCGCTGCAAAACTACTTGGAAAAGAGAAAGTGGGACTTGCCGGATTAATTGAGAGTGAACTCGGTTTCCGATTAGCGAAAGAGCATTCGGCCGCCGACTGGTCCACTCGACCGTTGCCAGCGGAGTGGCTCAACTACGCAGCACTCGATGTTGAACTCCTGATTGAGTTGTATGAAATTCAGTTTGCACAACTTGAAAGTGCTGGGCGGATGGACTGGGCACGCGAAGAATTCACTTACTTGGTTAATTGGCAGAAACCTGAAATGCGAGCGGACCCTTGGCGAAAGACAAGTGGCCTCCATCAAGTCCGCGAACCACGGTCGCTTGCAATCGTGCAGGCCCTCTGGCAGGCCCGAGACGAGATTGCCCAAGCGCGAGACAAAGCGCCGGGCAGGATTTTTTCAGACGCTTTAATTATTGATGTTGCAAAAAATGAAGTGAAATCTGCCCGCGATGTTTTTATGCTGCCTTCGTTAAGAAATCGGGCTCACAAAGCCCATGCGGATCTCATCTGGCAAGTTCGGAATCAAGCTCTGCAGTTGCCAGAAGATTCCTTGCCGGGCCGCGGGCCACGTATTCAAAGCACACCCCCACCTAAAAATTGGCCCGAAAAGTATCCAAACGCAGCCAAACGCTGGCAAGTCATTAGACCAGCCCTTACCGAATGGGCCGAAGAACTGCACATCTCAGCTGAAGTTTTAATTTCGCCTGATCCGATTCGACAGCTTTGCTTCTCACCTGAACAGGCTCTTCTATCAGATGAAAGCGTCAGCGAATTCTTACAAAAACTTTCGGTGCGAAACTGGCAACTGAATCAATGTGTACCAGTAATCATGAAGGCAGTATCAGGATTATCTAAAACTGAACTGACTGCAACTGACGTCTAAAT
>JBIKSQ010000148.1:0-3584 GCA_044348555.1 Candidatus Nanopelagicales bacterium
TTGATTGGCACAGTGCGAAATGTTGGTTACCGATTTGTGCAACAGCGGGGCGACGAAATCACAACCGCCACAAACGTTTATTCCTAGTCAAAAACCCCAATGTCGAGCGGGTCAGCCGCTTTTAGTCTGGCCGCGATGTTCGTAGCTTGCTGATATGCAAATTCTATTTTTTCAGGTGCAATCTCGGTTGTGCCAACTTCTATTACTTCAAACATTACAAGTGTGTTGCCTCGCTGCTGCCAAATCTGCAGAGTTGAAGTTGACTGAGAGTCAATCACTGAGGTCCATGAGACAAGGTACCTATTAGCTTTTGACACCAACTTTGCAGAGGCTGAAATGCTGATGTCTTGAAACGCAATTTGAACCGAAACGCCATCCACTTCATAAGTGCCGGCAGCTCCACATGTTTTTTGAACTTTGGTTAATTCATTAAATGCTGCCGTGACTGCTTCGGCTGATTCGTACTGAATTGCTTCAGCTGTAAATTCACCAAAGTTACCCTCAGCATTTTCCAATTCAAGTTTTCGTCGAACCAGTCGAGTTAATTCTGATTCATACTCCGCACCACACATCAAAAGAGTTGGAACCGAAATCAGATTTCCCTTTGCTGCCAATCTCACTGAGCCGGCTGGGAAATCAATCAGTTGCGGCAACACGCTTGCTAAGAATTGCTGCACCGGCTCCGAATCAATCGAGTCATCCCGCACTCCTGGGTAACCCGCTGGGCCAAAGCCAGTGGAACTCGAACCTGCGACTCCGACTAAGCCTGGATACCAATTGTTAATTGGATCTAGAGTGTTTTCACTCGATGCCGCTCCAGCACATCCAGCGACCAGCAAGACTGAAACTAATGCTGCTAGCAGTTTCATTTAGTACCACCCGAACCGGTTGCAGCTTTTGCAACTCGATCTTGAATTGCAATCTCGACTCCACTGCCAGCTGGCACCACGATGAAAACATTCTTCAGCTGCAACTCATCAGCCTGATGCAAAGCGGCGTATAACTCCTGCGCGAACGCCGTAGCGTCGATGGGCGAACCCAGCCGCACTACATCGGCGGGCGCAGTCACTGCCGCCAAAGCAAAAAATCCGGCACCCGCGGTTGCATCGTGTAGTACTAGTGGGTTGCTTACTAAGTGCACTTTTGCCTTAGGTGCGTAATGCGCATCCAACGAACCTGGAACAACGATGCTGCCATCTGCTGCAGCAATTTCCAGGTTTGTCACTTCGGCAATCTGCAATGCCGTGATTGAACCCGGTCGCAGAATTTTTGGAGCTGCTGCTGTGCAATCGATGATGGTGGATTCCAAACCAACTTCACTCGATCCACCGTCAATCACCGCATCTCTACTGAAGTCCAAGTGGCCAGCGAGCCCTTTAACTACGTGATCTGCGGTGGTCGGGCTTACTTGCCCAAAACGATTTGCGCTCGGTGCTGCCAAACCGCCGCTGAAAGATTGCAGAATCGCTTGTGCGGTTCGATTACTTGGCACCCGAATCCCGACAGTTGGCTGACCACCTGTCACAAAATCCTGCACCCGCTCCGAGCGCTTCAAAACAAGTGTCATTGGACCTGGCCAGAATTTTTCAGCTAAAGCAACCGCGTAATCTGGAATCTCAATAGCCCACTCATCCAACTTGTCAGCTGATGCAATATGCACAATTAAAGGATGGCTGGTGGGTCTGCCTTTAACTGCAAAAATCCGACCAACCGCTGCCGAATCTTCAGCATTAGCTGCAAGACCATAAACAGTTTCAGTCGGTAGCCCCAATAATCCACCGTTTCGCAAAATAGCCACAGCAGCATCTACTTGCTTGCTGGATAAAAGCCGCGCGGTTTGCATAGCCGAATTGTTGCAGTCGTTGTTCACTTAGCGGACCACTCAGGTTAACTTTAGATTCGATTTGCATAGCTAAGGTTTGCTGCCTACCAAGACTGGATGGAAATGACTGATTCTGCTAATCGCAACGCTGACAGCGCTGCCACCCCGCTGCTTAACAAACTCTCTACCCTGGACCGATTTCTGCCAGTTTGGATAATCGCAGCGATGGGACTTGGCCTAGCCCTTGGTCGCGTCTTCCCTTCGCTCCAAACCGCATTGGATTCAGTCAAGATTGCTGAGACTTCGTTGCCTATCGCACTCGGTTTGCTAATGATGATGTATCCGGTTTTGGCAAAAGTTAATTACTCGGAAATGGGCCGACTCACTGGCGATCGCACTTTGCTCTGGCTCTCGTTGATCCTCAACTGGATTATTGGACCTGCGCTGATGTTCGTGTTGGCTTGGATATTTCTGGCAGATGAGCCCGCTTTTCGCACCGGCCTGATTGTGATCGGTCTGGCTAGATGTATCGCAATGGTTTTGATTTGGAACGATCTGGCGTGTGGTGATCGAGAAGCTGCTGCTCTGTTGGTTGCAATCAACTCAGTGTTCCAGATTCTGGCCTACGCATTGTTGGGAACTTTCTACCTGCAGATTTTGCCCGGCTGGCTCGGTCTCGAAACCATGAGCGCTGCCTTCTCCACCTGGGACATTACAAAAGCTGTTTTGATCTTTTTAGGAATCCCACTTGCAGCTGGTTACTTGACTCGGCGGATCGGCATCAAGCAAAAAGGCCAGACTTGGTACAACGACAAGTTCCTCCCACGCATCAGCCCCTTCGCTTTGTACGGACTGCTGTTCACAATCGTCATCATGTTTGCGCTACAAGGTGAAGCAATCACCACTAATCCTCTTTCCGTTGTCAAAATTGCAGTTCCGCTATTGGTCTACTTCATCCTGATGTGGGGTATTTCATTTTGGATGGGAATGCGCGGCAACCTTGGCTATCCAAAGACTGCAACCTTGGCGTTCACCGCGGCCGGCAACAACTTTGAGCTTGCAATCGCTGTCAGCATCGGTGTTTGGGGTGTCACTTCTGGACAGGCGCTCGCTGGTGTGATTGGACCATTGATTGAAGTTCCCGCACTCGTGGCTTTGGTTTATGTGTCGCTTTGGCTGCAAAAACGTTTTGCTCGCTGAGTTTTTACTACCCGATTCCGCAAACCCGTAGCTCACCCACTACCCTCCGCGGTGGGCCTTTAGCTCAGCTGGTTAGAGCAACGGACTTTTAATCCGTGGGTCGTGGGTTCGAGTCCCACAGGGCCTACCAAAAGCACCCTTCGGGGTGCTTTTTGTTTTGCCCGCTGGTTTCAGTAAACATCTCCGTGCTGCAGCACCCGAATCGGTTTCTCTGACAGACAGTGCACTTTCCCTGAACCAGAAACCACCCAGTCGCCCGCATGTCGAACTAGTGCTGTGTTCTCATCAATTCCTAAAACAACATCACCATCGCCATAGTGCGCAACAAAACTTTTTACTCGATCCGGAGCCCATCCGAAGTATTTATCGAAGTGAGGAAGTACGTGAATTCCGGTTGCAACATCAAGTCCAGGTGTTGTGCTCGGCCGCAGTTGTAAAACGTGTGGGACGGTTGTACCGAGCGCGATTGCTCCTGCGCTACATCCCGCCAAAGATGCGCCTTCGCGCCAACTCTGCACAATCGCATCGCCAACCAAAGTGCCAGCTAATGATTTTGCAAGAT
>JBIKSQ010000149.1:0-3556 GCA_044348555.1 Candidatus Nanopelagicales bacterium
TTTCCTCCTGTGGTAATTGTTTTTGCAATCGGCATGATCCGAAATAGCAAGTTCGGACTAATCGTTTCGGCTAGTTAGTTGGGGATAACTAAAAAACGTTTGTCAGAAGCCTGAAGGAGCATAAAAAATTGGCTCGGAGGAAAAATGAATTTTCAAACAAGAATTAGTTCTTTAAAACCAGCCGCAAACAGAAGTCAATTAGCACTCGGGATAGTGCTGATCTTGTTGTTCAGCACATTAGGAGGTGTACTTTTTCAAAATCAGAACCAAACGACAGCTGTGCTTGTGGTCTCTGAAGATTCTGCCGCCGGCGTTCCAGTATCAGAAATAAAGTTTGAGTTGTTGGAGATGACGGGTCAGGTTCCTTCGCAGGTTCTAACCGAGCTACCGCGGAATGGCTTTTTAACTCGCAGTTTTCGAGCTGGTGAAATAATCCAGCAAAGTGATGTAGCAATCACGCAGATTACTAGCAGTTTGATCTCCACACTTGTAGCGCCCGAAGTAATTCCTGCCTTTACCCGAACTGGTGATGTTGTCGATTTATGGAGTGGGATTGCGGGTGAATCAGCTATTCAGATCGGTGAAGCTGAGTTGATAGATATGCGCTCTACTGAAAACTCGGAAAATCTAATTGTCACATTTAGAGTGCCGCTAGTGCTGGTTCAAGCGGTGATCGAAACTGGAGCAGATTTACGGGTTGTATCTGCCGGTTAATACTCACTTTCAAGGCATGATTCAGCCATGCGAATTTATTTCCCAGTATCACTTGATGAATTGCGATCCATGGAAAGGGGCGCAACCATCAACTTCACCCAGAAAATTGGTATTTCGCCAACACCTGAATTAGCCACCATCTTAGAGTCAACAGATATTGATGAGTTGACTCTGATAGCTGCTTTATCAGCTGCAGACATCGCTATTCAACCGAGTGCGATCGCTGTAGTTGAGCAAGATGCTCAAGTATTAGATGCCGAAATCGGGGAAGTGGAATTTTCAGCCGTCCTTGGATTAGCGGATTTGGAATGTCTTCTGATTGCTGATTTAAAGGTTGATGAAATCAGCTGGTACGGAATTCAAGAAGTTGATCAAGTGCTGAGTGCCCTAGAAATCAACTAAGTCGGGATTGAGCCAACTCGGCTTCAGCTTCAAAGCCACTTTGCAAAATATCAACCGCAAAAGACTCAACCTGTCCACCAAAAAATGGAATTGCACAGTTCACAACCCCGTTTACTGTTACTACCGTTACTCCAGATTCCTCAGTTGCGGTGAACTTTCCATCAACAGTAATTGGTTGTCCGACAACTCTTGCCGTGATGGTCCCAAAATACTGATGCTCACCATCTGGCTCCCAGTAACGGGTCTCGTTCACCACTAAATCATCTCCGATGAATTTCTTGACCATGCTTGGCCAGTCTTCTCGATAAGTTCGACTTATCTCAATTTCTAGGTTGGGCAATGGCTGTTTGATCGTCACATCCCAAGCGGCAGCCTTGCTCTGGGCAACCGCATCCTGCACGAAGTTTTCGCTAGCAAAAAGCGCAATTACTGGGGTTAGTGGGGAATTTAACTGAAAATCAAAAGAAAATTTCTTAGCCATGTAGAAAGTCTCCCAACAAAAGCGGTAGCGTTGCGACATCGACACAACGGCGTGGCGAAGAAGTGGTGATAAGTAATGTCTGCGGCAGCGGCTAATTTATTGAACAGGTTTCCAACCTTTTATTCTCTATATCATCGTGATACCCCCAAGGAACATCCGAACGCTGTCTCTGCAGAAGTTTTGGCTTTGGCTGCTTCTCACCACCTTCAGTTCGGAATGGTTCGAAAACCAGATGAGATCCTGGCTCGAGTATTCACAGCAAATGAGTTGGAGCATGGTTGGGTAGGCCGTGACTCAATCATTCAAGTTGTGCTGCCAGACATGCCTTTCGTCGTCGACTCATTGACAATCGCGTTAAACAAGCACACTCGCGGAGTCCTGCAAGTTGTCCACCCAATTCTTAACATCCAACGGGATCAAACCGGTGGGATTGTTGAGGTCGGCACAGGGCAAGCAGAATCCTGGGTGGAGATTGTTGTTCGGAGGCTTTTACTTCCCGAAGAACATGCAGAGATTGAAAGATTAGTACTAGAGGTGCTTGGCCAAGTGCAGGTCGTCACATCTGGTTGGCTATCGATGAGGTCGAAATTAGAGAGTTTTGAATTTGATTCGCATTCGGGTTCATTTATCAATTGGTTACTCGCAGACAACTTCACCTTTATGGGAGTCGGGGAATATCGCGGTAAGGATTTACGCTTAGAAAAATCTGAAGCTATCGGACTGGTCGACACCTTAAATGACAATATTGCGAATGCAGATCACACCGTTGGATTAGCCATTCGTAAATCGTCAAGTCGTTCAATTGTTCATCGAGATGTGTATCTTGATGAGATTAGCTGGATTTCCAAAGACCGTCGGCATGCAATCCGAATTGTTGGACTTTTTGGAAGCAACGCTTACGCAAGCCCACTATTAGAGATTCCAATAGTCGAGGAGAAAATCCAAGCAGTTCTTACAGCTGGTGGATATCCAATTGGTTCACATTCACACAAAGACTTGATGCAATTCCTGCAGGCTTTTCCGCGAGACCTCATCTTTAGAGTCGATCTGAGTTGGTTGATTGAAACTAGCCGAGTTGTCTTGACCCGTCTAGATCATCGACAAACTCTGGTCTTCTTGAATAGAGATAATTTGGGAGATTTCGCAGAAGTTGTTGTTTATCTTCCGCGGGACGTTGTTTCCACGCGAATCCGGGTCGCAATCGCTCACCAGCTAAAGGAAATGTTCCATGCGTTGGAAGTTCACTCAAACATCAAGTTAGATGAAAACCCAACAGCAACACTTGATTTCCAGATTCGGTTAGATCCAGATTCGCCGGAAGTGCCAGCTGTTGATGTAAGGGAACTAATCACAAAGTTGGCCAGAGACTGGGACACAGATTTTGCAGAGCAGGTGATTGCTCACTTTGGCGATGATGTCGCAGCTCATAATTTGTTGGTTGCCTGGGGTGCGAGTTTCGAAGAAAACTACAAGAATGATCATCTGCCAGAGTTGGCGCTGAACGATGTCATCATGTTGGATTCGATTGAAAACTTCGCCTTGGAATTCAATAAATTGCCGCCAGCAAATATGTATAGCGCTCGAATTTTCAGTCCTGGTCGACCGATTGCGCTCACGACTTTGATGCCCTTGATGGAGGCATTTGGCATCCGGGTAGAAGCAGAGTTCCCATATATTTTTGAAACCGCTGAAACTGGCACCTATTGGATTCAGGAACTTGAGTTCGAGTGGCAGGAAGACATTTCAGCTGAAACGTTGCAACGTTTGGCAGACGCTGGGCTGCGCGTGTTGAAGGGGCAATTAGATGCGGACAAACTTTTAAGCCTGATCATTTCAAGCAATCTCGATGTAGATGAGGTTACAGCCCTTGGTTTGATTCGTAACTATGTTTCGCAGTGGTCAAACCACAGTGCAGTCGCAATCACTTCCACTCTGATGGCAAACCTTGAGATTACAAAG
>JBIKSQ010000150.1:0-3510 GCA_044348555.1 Candidatus Nanopelagicales bacterium
GGATGGCGCCACCAGTACCTAACGGACTTTCCTCAGTTACATACACAATTTCAACACCGAATTTTTCACCAGCTTGAAAGTATCCCTCGAAGACTTCGGCCTTGTATGAAGTGCTCAGGATGATCCGAGTGATTCCGGCTGCTTTGGCTTTTGCGATTTGATGCGCAGTGCACGGAAAGTTAGCAACCGGGAGCATCGGTTTGGGAGTTGAGATCGTCAGTGGCCGGAGCCGACTTCCAGCTCCGCCTACTAATAAAACTGCTTCCACATTTCCCTCACTAAAGCTGGCGAATGGTTCGAACAAATTCTGCAACGCCACCGGCATTGATTACGGTTGAGACTAGTGGCTGTCTGCGCAACCAATTCGTCACGTACCCGATATTGCCATTTGCTGGGTAAATGAGTGGAGCGCCTGTGCTTGCGGCAATAACTGCAAGTTGGTAATCACTCTGCTCACTAGTCACAACAACCTGACGAATAGGTCCACTTCCAAGCCAAAGTGATCTTCGGTTAGCCGCGGCCAGATTGCTCAAATCCAACCGCTCAACTTCAGTTAATCCAGCTGCAACCGAATCTGGAATAGAAGTGACGTTCGCCGCAATCAAAGACTTCCCAATCGTCCTTGAATTCAACCAGAGTGCCGTGGTTGGCGAGATTCCAGACGCACTAGCCAACAACAACGGTCGCTTTGTTCGAACTGACAGACTTACCGCCATCGGCAAACTTGCTGGGTTCTCTGGATTTGCAAACACCACGCCACTGTCGGTCGGAAGCCCGGCTGCTGATGCCAACTGAGTAGCAACCGCATCTGCCGATGCCGCTTTGTACTCAGTGACTGGGAAATCAGCACTTCGTAAACCTGCCAACAAACCAGTAGCAATATCGCCAACCGCAATGACACTTGTGATTCCACGGTCATTCAAGAAACTTCTCACTCGTGAGGTTTCATCCGAATCGTTCACGGGCAAGAATGCAAAACCCTTTATTCCAGCAAAACTTGCAGCTGCGGCAAAAGTTCCAGGGTCACTCAAATTTGCTGTCTGCACCACCACTGCTGTTTTTGCGGTTGTGGCAGGAACCAAAGTCTGCTCCAACATGCGATCGGCGAACATTGCTGTTGCGGCTTGGCGGAGTCGACTATCAAGCAGCACTTCACTGCGATGGAACCAGTTACTGCCTAGCGCAGATCCTGTCTCAGATTTCACGCGTAGTCGGAATTGATCTGCGGTGATGGTTGCAGTTTGACCAGTCGTCGAGGTTGCCGTCACATTTCTTGATGCACCCGAAACCAAACGGTTGGAAAAATCGATGGTTGCAACATTAGATAAACCAAAGGCCGTCGCCAATGTTGCTTGCGATCGAATTCGCGGACTCCATCGGCCCACCACGTCATAAGCGGCAATAGATCCAGGATCTGGAACCGAACGTAAATACCCAAGCGGGGTTCCGCCCCAAACATCTTCGTTGTTTTGAGTCGCCCCACCGTTTGCCGCTGAATAAAACGTCTGTGCAACTTTGTTCTGGTGAACAACAACTAAACCATCGACTTCATTTGGAATGGTTGCGTCAACAGCAGCTTTCCAGCGAGCACCAACCGAACCCTCTGCGATTTTGCTCCAGCCAACATAGTTTTGTGCTCGAATGTCGCTGAGAATGTGACAGTCGCAACTCGTGCTTCGACTGTTAGTTGCGGGTGTTCCGTCAGGTTTGAGCTCGGTTTTTTTGAATATGTCGTAATAGGCATACGAACGAGCAGCCACAACTTGGGCTTCTAGTGCTGCTGTCGGCCAAGATGATGGCACCTCTCCTAGCCCGTACAAATACTCATCGTTGAACCGCACTCGGTTTGAGACTTGAACACCTGCACCGAGAGAACTCGACGCTGCGGCAGCTTTCAACTGCATCTGCCCAAATCGATACCAGCGACCTGCAGTTGAGTTTGATGTGGTTGTGAATGCCTCACCCGGACCAACAATCTGGATAAGCCCTGGGGTTTGGTTTTCAGAATTTGCAAATCTAGTGCCAGACCAATTAATTCTTGCTGAATCTGAATCAGGCAAAGATAAATCTGGGTTTCCAGTAAACGTGAATCGCAGTTGTGATTTATTTGCTAAGTAGGAAACTGAGACCGTGTCGTTTTGGGTGAGCGTGACTGAGCTTTTTACTTCAGCTCCATCAACCACTCGGGTGGCTTGCAATTCCATAGTTACCGCACCTGAAGTCACTGGCTTCACCCGAAGTGAAACTCGCGGAATCCGGTTGAAAAGTGAAACCCAAATGTCAGCTGCACTAAAACGTTGCTGCACTTCTGAGTTTGTGTAGTAGGACAACAAAATCTCAGATGCACTCTTGCCTTCAGTCGCCATTTGGAAAGCGCCCCATTGAGACATTCCAATACCGTGTCCAAGCCCCGCGCCGCTGAATGCAAAAGTTGGCGGTGCAACTGCTGCTGGAAACTCTGGCAGTGGAACTTCTGGAAGATCAGAAACGGGCTGGCGGTTATTCATGTATCGCGCAGTCCGAACCAACAGTGGGTCACTCAATACATTTGCGGTGGCAGCTGAAGTCACTTTGGTAATTGCCATCGAATCTGTTAACCATGCTTTTTGCGCAGCAGTTAGTCCAGTCTCAGGAACTGCAATCAACACATCACCAACCGAAGTCATAACCACCTCAGCCAGCGTTGGCTTAATGGCAGCTCCCGTCAGCATGATTGACACAGGTGCACTAGATGCGGTTGCAAGCGCCAGAGTTGTGACGGGAGTATTGCCAGAAATCCGCGAGACTCCTGCGCTTTGCAACATTGTTGAATCTGGGATGGTTGATTTATCTGCAATCAAAATTCCACCTGGAAGGTTTTGCTGCAGACTCAATTTGAAAACTGATTGAGCGGTTTGTCTTGAAACATCAAAAACTAAAAGATCGTTTGCGTTGGCGTAAGAAACAGCCTGCAGGATGAACTTCTCTGGTCCATTCAGATTGACGTAGACCGGAGTTGTTTGAGACAGCTTCCATGCTTTCCGATAAGTCACTTCAGCCAACTGAGACAAAGTAGTTGCAGTTCGTCGCGAACTTTGTAGTCCAGCCTTGCGCAACTTCGTAGCAAAAGAACTGCTGAGTTCCGTATCGTTACCAATCAGAACAATGTTGGAAACATTTAGACGCTTCAATTCAGCAAGTACAGCTTTTGAAGGCCCAGCTGATGGTGAAATCAACAGCGGTGCAGCTGCACGATTTGCAAACACGGCAGCAATTGCTGCCGTTCCAATCTGTGAATCAGAACCTACTAAAACTGCTATCGGTGATTCTGCGAACCTGCTCTTGGAAAGTTGGATAGATGCGCGCGATTGAGATTTTTCGGATTCATCAAGCACTAATCTCGATGCCGACTCACATACGGAAACAATCCGACTCAAACCACCCGAGATCCCAACCGAAAATTCTGCTTTCCGAGTAGCCGTCGGGGCGTTTGCCAAAGCAACTGTTACTTCGTAAGCACCCGGCACAAAA
>JBIKSQ010000151.1:0-3503 GCA_044348555.1 Candidatus Nanopelagicales bacterium
TGCGGCCGCCGCTTCAGGTCCTTGGTGTAGCAAGACCTCAAAGCCAGCAGCATCGAGAATCGGCCGCTTGAACTCTTCGGCTTTAGCGGCTTTGGAACCTGCGTTTTCACCAATCACTACGAAATCTGTTGTTTTGCTGACACTCGAGCCAGCCTTGCCGCCACGATCCGTCACGGCTTCTTTTGCGCCATCTCGCGTGTGACCTTCGATTGAGCCGGTTATCACGATTGTTAGTCCAGCGAGCGTCTGTGGCAGTTGGTTTTGTTTAGGCTGCTCAACAAACGTCACACCAGCCTTTTGCCACCGATCCACAATTTGTACATGCCAATCAATCTCAAACCACTGCTTGAGGGCTACCGAAATTTCAGGCCCGACACCTTCAAGCGCTTGTAGCTCATCTGCACTAGCAGCTCGAATTGCTTCAAGCGATTTGAACTCAGCGGCTAGCGCTTGTGCAGCAACTGGTCCAACATGTCGAATCGAAAGTGAGTTGAGTAATCGCCACAATGCAGCGGTTTTAGCTTTTTCAATTCCTTCAAGCATTTTTTCAGCGTTCTTATGAAGTTCTAAACGCGGCTCTTCTTCTTTTGTTACCTTCGCTTGTTTAGTGAAGGCAGCGGACTTCATCAAGTCATCCCCAACTAAATCAAACAATTCGGATTCATCTTTGATAATTCCATCTTGCACTAAAGCGCGAGCAGTTTTTTCGCCGAGAGAATCAATATCTAGTCCTGCACGAGAACCAATAAAGATGATGCGTTCAATTATTTGATCCTTGCAAAACTGCGAGTTTGGACATCGCACATCAATGTCTCCAGCTTTTGCAGATTCAACCGCACTTCCACATGAGGGACAGTTGGTTGGCATAACGAAAGGCCGCTCACTGCCATCGCGCATTGCTACAACAGGTCCCAATATTTCTGGAATCACATCTCCTGCTTTGCGCAGCACGATGGTGTCACCAATTAATACGCCTTTGCGAATAACTTCTTCTTGGTTATGCAAAGTTGCGCTAGATACAACACTGCCTGCCACTTTGACTGGTTTCATTTCTGCGTATGGGGTTATTCGACCAGTGCGGCCTACCCCGACGCGAATGTCCAGTAGTTTGGTGTTCACTTCTTCGGGCGGATACTTAAACGCAATCGCCCAGCGCGGTGCCCGTGCGGTTTCAGCGAGTTGGACTTGTGCCGACAGATCATCGACTTTGATGACAATGCCATCGATGTCGTGCTCTAAATCGTGGCGGTGTTTGCCATAAAACTCAATGAAATCCACGACAGCTTGAACTGAATCAAGCACTTTGAACTCGCGACTGGTTGGCAGCCCCCATGAATGCAAAGCGCCATATGCATCCGACTGGCTGGTGAAGTCCAAGCCAGCATGCGACCCAATTCCATGCACTTTCATGCGCAGTGGGCGGGATGCCGTCACCCGTGGATCTTTTTGCCGCAGTGAACCTGCAGCCGCATTTCGCGGATTAGCAAAGGGCGCTTTTTCACTTTCTACCAAACTTGCATTCAGTTCAGCGAACTCCACTGTCGGAAAAAACACTTCGCCGCGCACTTCGATCAACTCTGGCCAATTCCATTTTTTATTCTGCTCGAGGCGATCTGGAATTCCTTGAATTGATTTCACATTGTTTGTGACATCTTCTCCAGTGTGACCATCGCCCCGAGTAGCCGCTCGAATCAACTTGCCGTTTTCAAAAGTTAGATTGATAGCGAGGCCGTCAATTTTTAATTCACACAACCAGGCAGGTTCGTAGCCAAGATCTTTTTTGACTCGTTCAGTCCAGTCCAAAAATTCTTCAATTGAAAAAACGTTATCTAGCGAGAGCATCCGAGTTTGATGTTGAACTTTTGCAAAATTAGTTTTGATATCACTGCCCACTTTTTGGGTTGGACTATTGGCAGTGATTAACTCCGGAAACTCAGCCTCAATCGCGATGAGTTCCTTTTCCAGTAAGTCGTATTCGGCATCTGCAACAACTGGCTCGTCAAGCACGTAGTAGCGGTACCTGTGGTCTTCAATGATTTCGGACAGTTCGCGGTGGCGATGTCGAGCTGTGATTGCTTCCACAACTACTCCTGCCATTCCAAAGCTGATGCAATCCGCTGAGCGGTTTCCAGTTCCAATGCTGGATTAGGGCTATATGCCAATCCACACTCAGGTGTAACCATTAGCCGATTAGTCATCTCATCAGCCGGCAAACCAATTCGCTTTGCAAAGGAATTTACCTCGCTAATTATGCCCTTGTCAGATGACGTTTTGAGCAGAATTTCACTGGAAATTCCAATAGCAATTTTCCCATCCTTATCCCAATGCGCAGCAATCAACTCAAAGTTTGATTCGTGGTTGATCGCTGAAAAAGGAACTGCCCAAACGTCAAACCCAGCTTTGCCAAGTTCCACTAATGGGGATTCGGTGGCGCAACTGTGAATCCAACTTTTGGCACCACTTTCAACAATTACTTCAGCCATCTGCTTGAGAACTGAAACCACAAAGTCGGCTGGTACCGGCTCTGAGAATCCACGGCCGCTACGTCGGCGAAGTTGGCCTTTGAGTGCCAACTCCAAACCTGGTTCATCAATCTGCACAATCACATCAGCCAGTGGGAAAAGTTTTTTGTAGTTTGCAATTTCAATCTTTAAAACTTCAACCAAACCTGCAGCGACATCACGAACTGCTCCGAGATCGTTCACCAGCCGCTCCCCTGCAATCGGTTCTATGAAAGAGGTAAGCGATATCGGACCGGCAAACTGAAACTTCACCGAATCAGCTGCTGATTGAGCCAACAACTCAAAGTTTTCTAAATCTTCGGAATACCAAGACTTGGCTCTGCGCATGATTCGATTTTCACCACGGGAAACTCGCCATCCACTTGGTGTGGTTTCAATGCTGAGAGTTTCATCAAGACTGTTAAGCAGTCCGAAAGTGCGGCCGATCATTTCGCCACCTGGGCCGCGCTCTGGCAGCTCGGGCAAAAACAAAACCGTCGGACTTTCGTCAATAGCGATTGCGATTGCAGCAGATATTTCAGTGCCTGGCATTGAACCAATGCCAGTTGCGATTGCTGCATTGGTCATTAAGCGACCAGCTCAGAACTTTCGATAATCATCGAGCCAATAACTTGCGAGCCCAGATAAAAGACTGCCTGCTGTCCTGCAGCGACACCTTTGATGGGTTCATCAACTCGAACACTCACACCAGTTTCCGTGAACGTGACTTCTGCCGGAACCTCGGTGCCATGGGCTCGCCATTGCATTCCCACGCGCGTGCCGCTTTCAACCTCACCGTTTGGCCAGGTTGATCGAATTCCATGAAGTGTGTTGACCGCTAAGTATTCGATTGGGCCGACGTAGACCCGATTCTCGCTTGCGTCAATCTTCACAACATAACGTGGCTGACCATCGGCAGCTGGCCGGCCAAGATGCAAACCTCGACGTTGGCCGATTGTGAAAGTGTGCGAACCAGAATGTCGTCCAACAACTTCATCAGTT
>JBIKSQ010000152.1:0-3491 GCA_044348555.1 Candidatus Nanopelagicales bacterium
AGGTGCCATCTGGGGATTGGGAGCTGACTCGGCATACGCACTTTGCGCTGATGCTTTCAGCCCGCGGGCGCTTGCGAGCATCACGCAGATGCGAAACAAGGGTGAGTTTGTAACTCCAATTTTTATTGGCCGCGAAATAAATCTCGATGGTCTTGTGGATGGCGTTGGGGATGATGTGCGGGCATTGATTAAAGAGTTTTGGCCAGGTCCCCTGACTCTGCTTGCGACCCCACAACCAATGTTGGCTTGGGGAGCATCTCGCGATGCAATCAGCATTCGGATGCCGGCCGACGAATTCACTCGCGCGGTTGCTTATGAATTAGGGCCGATGGTTGCTGTTGCTGCTAGCCGCGGAACTCGATCTGCGCCCACGACGGTTGTGCAGGCTGCTGAAACCTGGGGGAGCGATGTGCCGAACTGGGTGAATCGCGGCGAGTTGGACTCAAATCTGCAAAGCACCGTGATTGATATCCGCGGCACGAAGCCAAACATCATTCGACTCGGCGCCATTTCAAAAGCCGAACTTAGAGCGGTTGCTAACACGGTTACGATGATCGCAACCTAGTATTCGGAAGTCAGTTGGAAAGTAGGTATTTCGTGAGCAATTCAGAGCTTGCTATTCGAGCCCGGGGACTAAAAAAGTTTTACGGATATGTTGAAGCGTTAAAAGGTATTGACTTAGACGTTCACCGCGGGGAATGTGTTTCTCTCCTGGGACCAAATGGGGCTGGGAAGACCACGGCAACTGAAATTTTTGAAGGCTACCGACTTCGTGACAGTGGCGAAGTTAGTGTGCTTGGAGTAGACCCATCGACCGGTGGTCAGCCGTGGAAATCTCGATTAGGAATCGTGCTACAGAGCGCAGGCGATTTGCGTGAACTCAAAGTCGTTGAAGCAGTTCGACATTTCTCCAAGTATTTTTCAAATCCAGCAGATGTAGATTCCGTGATTACATCGGTGGGATTAACTGAAAAACGTCTTGCAAAAGTCCGAGAGCTCTCAGGCGGTCAAAGACGACGACTTGATGTTGCTCTCGGCGTTATCGGCAACCCTGAGTTGCTGTTCCTTGACGAACCAACCACGGGTTTTGATCCAGAAGCGCGCCGGCAATTCTGGACGTTGATTGAGGACCTCAAATCACGTGGTGTCACGATCTTGTTGACTACGCACTATTTGGATGAAGCTGAGGTTTTGGCAGATCGGGTCGCAATCATTGCAAGCGGAAGAGTTGTGGCTGATCAAACACCTTCAAGTTTGCGGGCAGACGCGTTTAGGAAAGCCACCGTTAGTTGGCTGGAAGATGGATCGACCCGCTTGGTGGAAACCGAGCACCCAACAGCATTAACTCGTGAACTGATTACCCGTTTCAATGGTGAAGTTCCAGAGCTCAGCATCACAAGGCCATCACTTGAAGATGTATATCTGCAGTTAGTTGGCAACTCTCAACAGGAGGCCAGGCTATGAGTTCAGCTTTAAAGATTGGGTTAGCGCGAATTGGAATTGAGCTCAGGCAACTCCTGCGCGATCGGGAAGCCACTTTTTGGACCTTGGCATTTCCAATCGTTCTGATGGTGATTTTTGGCTCTGTATTTGGCGGTCAGAATCTTGGGCCGACTGACGTGACCTTTTCTCAGTATTTCGTTGCCGGCATGATCGCTAGTGGCGTTCTGTATACATCTTTTCAAAACCTGGCAATCACCATTCCGCAAGAACGCGACGAAGGAACATTGAAGCGACTTCAAGGCCTACCAATGCCGAAGTCTGCATATTTCATCGGAAAAATCGGTTTGGTGTTTATTACCTACATTGGTCAGACAATTGTGCTCATAGCAACTGGCGTTCTTTTTTACAGAATTGAGTTGCCATCGGGTTGGGAAAACTGGTGGAACTTCACTTGGATTTCAATCTTAGGTTTGATCTCGTGCACTTTGCTGGGGATTGCATTCTCGACAATTCCCAAATCTGGCAAGGGAGCCTCGGCAGTTGTTTCTCCAATCGTTTTGGTTTTGCAATTCACTTCAGGTGTCTTCTTTATGTATAACGACTTGCCGTCCTGGATGCAGCAATTCTCTGCGCTCTTTCCACTCAAGTGGCTAACTCAGGGGATGCGAGGCGTGTTCTTGCCTGAGGAAGCCGCAATGATTGAAGTTACTGGTTCATTCGAATTTGGACGTACAGCTCTCGTGTTGATTGCCTGGTTGGTCCTCTCAGTGATCTTGGCATCGATTGCCTTCAGATGGAACAAACGAGGCGACCGATAACAAAATCTCAGGTTTGAGGGCGGCACAGGCGTTGCGACTGCAGGTTCAAGCCGAAGCTCGCAACCGCCAACTAAACTTCAGCCCGTTAGTTCGCGGCAGAAAGGCCAATTCATGACCTCGACTCCATTTTGGGGCCCAGATTTCGACTCGCTACAAAAACTCGATCCACAGATTGCGGACATCTTGTTGCGCGAGGTTGAGCGTGAACGCACTGGCCTGCAGCTAATCGCGAGTGAAAACTTCACTAGCCCAGCCGTGCTAGCCGCACTCGGCAGCACGCTGTCGAACAAATATGCCGAGGGTTACCCAGGCAAGCGCTACTACGGTGGTTGCGAAGTTGTGGATGAGGCAGAGGTGCTCGGCATTGAACGAGCTAAGGCGCTATTCGGTGCAGATCACGCAAACCTGCAGCCACACTCTGGTGCATCTGCGAACATGGCCGTCTATGGCGCGCTACTTCAGCCAGGCGACACCATTCTCGGCATGGCGCTGCCACACGGTGGCCACTTAACTCACGGCACAAAAGTTTCGTTCTCGGGTAAATGGTTTAACGCAGTTTCTTACGGCGTCTCCAAAGAAACCGAAAACATCGACTACGACCAGGTCCGCGACATGGCTCGTGAACATAAACCAAAAATGATCATCGCTGGTGGATCTGCGATCCCACGCGTCATCGATTTCGCGGCCTTCCGTGCAATCGCAGACGAGGTCGGCGCAAAACTTCTGGTTGATGCTGCGCACTTCATTGGTTTGGTTGCAGGCAAAGCGATTCCGTCACCTGTGCCATACGCGGACGTTGTCACTTTCACTACTCACAAAGTTTTGCGTGGCCCGCGCGGTGGCATGATTCTTTGCCGTGAAGAACTCGCAGCTGCTATCGACAAAGCCGTGTTTCCAATGATGCAAGGCGGCCCGTTGATGCATGCGGTCGCAGCGAAGGCTGTGAACTTGGCCGAATGCGCAACCCCGGCTTACCAGGCATACGCACAACAAGTCATCGACAACTCGCAAGCATTGACCGCAGCACTTGCAGCTGAAGGCATGCGACCAATCACTGGCGGCACCGATACTCACCTCGCGCTGCTGGATCTGCAAGGCATTGGTGTGACCGGTAAGGATGCTGAAGCTCGTGCAGGCGCTGCAAACATTGTGCTCAACAAGAACGCAATCCCTTACGACCCAGCCCCACCATCAATCGCATCAGGTATTCGGGTTGGCACACCATCTGTG
>JBIKSQ010000015.1:0-13921 GCA_044348555.1 Candidatus Nanopelagicales bacterium
AAATTCACTAGTGCTGCTGAAACCAGCAGAGCGCGGCGGAGCATACCCAATCGCGCCGCATCTCGAAAATCGCAGCAGCCTAAGCGGCTACAACAGCCTTCTGTAAACGAGCCAAAGAACGCTCTTTGCCAAGGAGTTCGAGGGACTCAAATAGTGGAGGTGAAACTCGGCGACCAGCAGTCGCAAGTCGGACTGGACCAAAGGCAAATTTCGGCTTCAACCCCAACTCTTCAATCAAGGCTTTTCGCAAAACTACTTCGATGTCAGCAGCCGTCCAGCTTTCCAAGGCTGACAAAGCGCTGATCGCAGCCTCAATCACAGGGTTGGTCTCTAGGTTGATGTTTGCGGCTTCGCTTTCATCCACTCGATATTTTGGAGTGCCAGCTGAAACTTCAGCATCTACTCCGACATCACTTGCAAAGAAGAATCCCAACATGAACGCGCCTTGCCGCAAAGTTTCCATTCTTTCTTGCACGTGTGGAACTGCAGCTTCTAAAAGTGTGAGTTGGGCAGCGTTTGGTTTCTCCGGCAGCATGCCTTCGGAAATCAAAAATGGTTTTAAGCGTTCGGAAAGATCTTTGACTTCAAGTCGCCGAATCCAGTCACCGTTGATTGCGGTGCATTTACGCAAGTCAAACCGTGCAGGATTTGCAGAAACTCGAGACACTTCAAATGCCTCTGCCATTTCTTGCATGCTAAAGAATTCATTGTCGTCGCCGATTGACCAACCCAGCAGAGCCAGATAGTTCAGTAAACCTTCTGGCAAATAGCCTTCATTTCGGTACATCAATAAAGAAGATTCTGGATCTCGCTTGGAAAGTTTCTTGTTTCCTTCGCCCATTACATACGGCAAGTGACCAAACAGCGGAACCGCACCCGTACCGACCCCAATTTCCCGAAGTGCTTTGTGTAATGCCAACTGTCTAGGGGTTGAAGAAAGTAGGTCTTCACCTCTGAGCACGTGAGTGATTTCCATCAACGCATCATCAACCGGATTCACTAACGTATAAAGCGGTTCACCTGTTGCGCGCACTAAAACGTAATCAGGTACATGTTCAGCAGCAAAGGAAAGTTCTCCTCGAACGAGGTCATCCCAAACCTGGTTGTAGTCAGGCATTCGAAAACGCAACACTGATGGGCGATTGTCAGATTCATACTGGGCGCGTTTTTCAGTTGACAAGTCACGACAAGATCCGTCGTAGCCCTGCGTTTTGTTTGCTGCTCGTTGGGCATCACGTTGCGCTTCAAGTTCATCGGGAGTGCAGTAGCAGCGGTATGCATGACCTGAAGACTCTAGGCGAGCTGCAACATCTTTGTAGATATCCATCCGCTCAGACTGTCGATACGGACCATACGGTCCACCAACCTCGGGGCCTTCATCCCAAGTCATTCCAAGCCACCGCAACGAATCTAGTAACTGGGTGTAGGACTCCTCGGAGTCTCGAGCAGCATCTGTATCTTCAATTCGAAATACGAAGGTGCCACCTGTGTGGCGGGCATAGGCCCAGTTGAAGAGTGCGGTTCGCACCATTCCCACGTGAGGATTTCCTGTAGGCGAAGGACAAAACCGAACTCGAACATCACTACTAGTCATAATGAGCGCAGGTTAGTGGATGGCTATGCCACTGGGTTTATAAGTTCGCCAATTCCTTCTATAGCGCAGGTAACGACATCGCCAGGGCGAATCTGGCTCACCCCTGCAGGCGTGCCTGTCAGGATGATGTCGCCTGGAACCAGTGTCATAACGGAACTGCAGAAGGCGACAAGCTCAGCAACCCCTTTCACCAAGTCGCGTGTGTTGCCGTCCTGGGTCAAGTCGTCGTTAATTTCAGCTGTGAGCCGCAAGTTATCGGGAGCAATGTCTGTCCGGATCCAAGGCCCCATCGGTAGGAAGGTGTCGAAACCTTTAGCGCGGGTCCATTGGCCATCAAGTTTTTGCAGATGTCGATCGCTTACATCGTTCGCAACGGTGTATCCAAAAACATAATCAAGTGCCTTCTCAGCCGAAATATCTTTTGCTAGCCGCCCCATGATGACAGCTAGTTCAACTTCATGATCAACCCGGCGATCAGCCGAAGGCAAAATGATGTCGTCGCCCGAACCAATCAGAGCTGTGGTTGGCTTTAAGAAAATGATTGGCTCAACTGGAACCTCGCCACCCATTTCGGATGCATGATCAGCGTAGTTCTTGCCGATTCCAATAATCTTGGTGGGAATGATTGGTGGCAGCAGTCGCGCATCTGTTAATGCCACATGTTGACCAGTGGACTCAAGTTCTCCGAATGGGTGTGATGCCAATATTTCAATCGTTGCATCCGCATTCGGGATACCTCGCTCATCCACTCCATGCACAATGCCAAAAGCAATTCTGCGTTCGGTTGCATCTTGCGGTTGAAATGAAATCCGGGCGATAAACACTTTTACCTCTTGTTTGCTTGTGCAGCTTTGATAAGACCAAACTCGATGGCGTCCTCAAGTGCCATCCAGGATGCTGCAATCACATTTTCATGCACACCCATTGTGGTCCAGTCAGCGGTGCCGTCGGTTGAACCAACCAAAACTCGAGTAATCGCATCAGTGCCTGCGACTCCCTCAAGAATTCGAACCTTGTAATCTGTTAACGAAATCGCAGCAATTTGCGGGAACAACTGCAACACGGCAGCGCGCAACGCTTTATCCAATGAGTTCACTGGACCATTGCCTTCACTGGTTGCGACTATTCGCTCACCATTTGCAATCACTTTAACCGTGGCTTCACTTACTACTTCGCCATCTTCTCGCTGCTCCACAATCGTCTGCCACGACTCAACCTGAAAGTACTTTGGTCGGCCTTGCGCAGTTTCTTCCATTACTAGAAGTTCGAACGTGGCATCTGCTGACTCAAAACTCCAGCCCTCGTTCTCTAGTTTTTTCACTTTGGAAACGAGCGAAGTTATGGCATCAGCATCGGCTGATAGGTCGTAGCCCAAGTCTTTACTCTTCAACTCAACCGAAGCTCGGCCAGCCATTTCGGTAACAAGCACCCGCTGACCGTTGCCGACCAAAGCGGGATCAATGTGGTTGTAAAGCTCTGGATTCACTTTCAACGCGCTCGCATGCAAGCCAGCCTTGTGTGCGAAGGCACTGACACCTGCGTAAGCCTGATGCGTGTTGGCCGGCAAATTAGCGATATCTGCAATCGCATGCGAAATCCGAACCGTCTCTGCCAACTTGCCCGCTGGTAAAACTTCCATGCCCTTCTTCAACTGCAAGGTTGCGACAACTGCGAACAAATCAGCGTTGCCAGTGCGTTCTCCATAGCCATTTGCAGTTCCCTGAAAATGGGTCGCACCTGCTTCAATCGCCATTAAAGAGTTTGCAACCGCGCAGCCAGTGTCATCTTGGCAGTGAATACCAATGCGGGCACCAGAGCGGGCCAACACATCCTTAGTGATTTCGTAAATCTCAATCGGCATGGTTCCGCCGTTGGTATCACACAACACTCCAACCGATGCACCCGCAGCTGTTGCAGCTTTCAGAATTGCAACTCCGTAGTCCGCATCATGTTTGTAGCCATCGAAGAAATGTTCAAGGTCAACAAACACGCGGCGACCCTTGCTCACTAGGTAAGCAACTGTATCGACCACCATGTTGATGTTCTCTTCATTAGTGGTTCGCAAAGCCTCTTTTACGTGCACAACATCGCTCTTTGCAACAATCGTGATGACTGGCGCTTCGGAATCAAGTAGTGCTTTCACTTGAAGATCATCTTCAACTTTCACGCCAGCTTTTCGGGTTGAACCAAAAGCCACTAACTTTGCATTCTTAAAATCGATCTCGTCTTTTGCCCGCGCGAAAAACTCAGTGTCTTTGGGCAGAGCTCCAGGCCAGCCACCTTCAATGAAGCCAACGCCGTAGTCATCCAGCATTTTGGCAATTATCAACTTATCCGCTACCGAATAAGAGATGCCCTCACGCTGAGCTCCATCTCGCAAAGTTGTGTCATAGACATGGAACGAATCGGTTACCAATGTTTCGCCTTCCAACTAAACGAGTTTGTGCATCCAGTTGTGGGTGTCTGGAATTAACCCACTCTGAATACCTGTTAGGGCAGACCGAAGCTCCATGGTGATTTGACCTGGAGTCCCATCGCCATGCACCCAGTTTGCGTTAGCACTTTTCACTGTACCAATCGGAGTGATTACTGCAGCTGTTCCACAAGCGAACACTTCAGTAATTGCACCCGATGCAACATCGGCTTGCCATTGTTCAACACTAATTTTTACGGTTTCGGCTTTGTAACCAAGATCGGCCGCGACGGTTAGCAGCGATTCACGGGTAATTCCTGGCAACAGGGTTCCAGTTAGCTCAGGTGTGCGAATTACTGCATCTTTGCCGGAGCCATAGATGAAATAGAGATTCATTCCACCCATTTCTTCAACCCAGTGACGCTCAACCGCATCCAACCAAACCACTTGGTCACAACCAGCTTCAGCTGCTTGCGCTTGGGCAATCAATGACGCGGCATAGTTACCGGCACATTTTGCTTCACCGGTTCCACCTGGAGCTGCTCGAACATACTCGGTTGAAATCCAAACGGTTACTGGTTTTACGCCCTGCGGGAAATACGCGCCCACTGGGGATGCAATCAACAAGAAGGCGTATTCATTAGCCGGCCGAACACCTAGACCAACTTCGGTTGAAATCATGAAAGGTCGCAAATACAAAGATTGTTCTGCCAGCTCAGGCACCCAGGCCTGATCAACTTCAACTAACTCTTCAATCGCTTCGACAAACAAATCAACCGGCAGTTCAGGCATTGCCAATCGAGCAGCTGAACGTTGAAAACGCATCGCATTTGATTCTGGCCGAAACGTGTGAATTGAGCCATCGGGATGTTTGTATGCCTTCAAGCCTTCAAAGATTGATTGGCCGTAATGCAACATGTTGGTTGCAGGATCAAGTTCTAGTGGTCCGTACGGAATTAGTCGAGCATCTTGCCAACCGCCATCAACTTTCCAATCAATCCGCACCATGTGATCGGTGAAGTAACGACCAAATCCTGGGTTGGCCAAAATCTCGGCGCGGGTTTCGGCCGAGCGCGCGTTTGGGTTGAGATGACGTTCCATATTTACCTCGATGGCTAGGAAACTCTGGAGGCGATTGCATCGCCTATCTGGCTTGTGGAGCGGGAAGTTGTTCCGCGAGTGGCCAAGTCTTGCGCAACTGCTGCTTCAACTTCGGCTGCCGCTTCAGTGGCACCTAAGTGATCCAGCATCATCGCAACACTCATGACAGTCGCGGTCGGATCGGCTTTGCCCTGACCCGCGATATCTGGCGCTGAACCGTGCACTGGTTCAAACATCGAAGGATTGGTTCGGGTGACGTCTAGGTTGCCAGAAGCAGCCAAACCGATACCACCTGCGATTGCAGCTCCAATGTCAGTGATGATGTCACCGAACAAGTTGTCAGTTACAACAACATCAAAACGTTCAGGATGCGTTAAGAAAAACATCGACGCTGCATCTACATGCAAGTAGTCAATCGCAACATTTGGATGTTCGGCTGCTACTGCTCTAAAGATGCGATCCCACAACTGACCTGCATGAACCAAAACATTTGTTTTATGGACCAGCGTGACTTTCTTGTTGCGACGCTCGGCTCGAGAAAATGCATCGCGAACAATTCGCTCAACCCCAAATGCAGTGTTGATCGATTCTTCAACCGCCACCTCTTGTGCGGTTCCTTTACGCAGTCCACCACCGGCACCGGCGTATGGGCCTTCCGTGCCTTCGCGGCAAACTACAAAGTTGATGTGTTCTGGGCCTTTACCAGCAAGCGGCGAATCGACACCAGGGAAAAGTCGAACTGGGCGCAGGTTCACGTGATGGTCTAATTCAAAGCGCATCTTCAAAAGTAGCCCACGCTCAAGCACACCTGGTGGCACGGTTGGATCTCCGACCGCCCCAAGCAAGATGACGTCTTGTTGTCGAATTTCGGCCAAGACCGAATCTGGCAGGGTCTCCCCTGTGCGGTTGTAGAGCTTCGCGCCGAGGTCATACTCAGTTGGTATGAACTTCAGGTTGTGCTTGGCTGAAACTGCGTCCAGCACTTTGAGGCCCTCAGCCACTACCTCGGTACCAATGCCGTCGCCTGGGATTACTGCCAATTTGATGTCTTGATTCATAGGCAGAGGGTAATAGGAGTATGGTTCGCCGCATGTTGCGCGGTCAGCTCCTTCTTCTCAGCCGCAGCGAGGCTCTTTAACCGGCCTTCTCGCTGCGGGATTTGCTGTTGCCGGATTTCCAACCAAACCGCAGACTTTTAAGGACTCAAAATGTCAAACTCTTACGCTGAGCGAAACGCTCAAAAATCCTCACCAATGCCATTTAACCGCTATTCCCCCTTTATTCCTATCTCATTGGCCGATCGCACCTGGCCTGGGAAAAACATTGAAAAAGCCCCTCGCTGGTGCGCGGTCGATCTTCGGGATGGCAACCAAGCCCTCATCGACCCAATGACACCAGACCGCAAGCGTCGGATGTTCGAGCTTTTAGTCAAGATGGGCTACAAAGAGATCGAAGTTGGCTTCCCATCAGCCAGCCAGACTGACTTCGACTTTGTTCGAATGTTGATTGACGAAAAACTCATTCCGGATGATGTCGTGATTCAGGTTTTGACTCAGGCGCGAGAGCATTTGATTGAGCGGACCTTTGAATCAATCAAAGGTGCCCCGCAGGCGATTGTGCATTTCTACAACTCCACCTCCACTTTGCAGCGCCGGGTAGTTTTCGAACAGGATCGTGATGGCATCAAAGACATCGCAGTCCAGGGCGCTAAGTGGTGCTTGCAGTATGCCGAAACAGTGAAAGACACAACCGAGGTTTATTACGAATACTCCCCCGAGTCATACACGGGAACCGAGTTGGATTACGCACTTGAAGTTTGTGACGCGGTGACAGCAGTTATCAAACCAACAAGTGAACGCAAACTAATCATCAACCTTCCAGCAACAGTTGAAATGGCAACACCAAATGTTTACGCAGACTCGATCGAGTGGATGAGCCGCAATCTGGCAAACCGCGAAAACATTGTGCTTTCACTTCATCCTCACAACGATCGTGGAACAGCAGTTGCTGCCGCTGAACTTGGTTACATGGCAGGAGCCGATCGCATCGAAGGCTGTCTCTTCGGTAACGGCGAACGCACTGGAAATGTTTGCCTTGTAACACTTGGTTTAAACATGTTCTCGCAGGGCGTAGACCCAGAGATTGATTTCAGCGACATCGATGAAATCAAACGAACTGTTGAATACTGCAACCAGCTATCAGTGGCCGAACGTCACCCATACGGCGGCGATTTAGTTTTCACTGCATTTAGTGGTTCGCACCAAGATGCCATCAACAAAGGTTTGAAGTGGATGCAGAAGGATGCGGCGGCAGCTGGCGCTGAGGTTGATGAGTTTCGCTGGGAAGTTCCGTACTTGCCGATTGATCCAAAAGATGTTGGTCGTTCATACGAAGCTGTGATTCGGGTAAACTCGCAATCAGGTAAAGGTGGCGTCGCATACATCATGCGCACTGAACACAAACTTGAGTTACCACGTAGATTGCAGATTGAATTCAGTGCCGTGATTCAGCAGCACACAGAAGAAGCTGGCGGCGAAGTTTCACCTGAGCAAATGTGGAACATTTTCAAAGACGAATACCTTCCAAACCCAGAAGCACCGTGGGGACGATTCGCGCTAAAGAATGTGAAACAAGATTCTGCTGTGGATGGCGATACAAGTCTGGAGCTTGTACTTCGCGACGGCGATGCAGATGTTGAACTACACGGAACCGGTAACGGACCTGTAGCTGCATTCTGTGCTGCGCTTGCATCGCACGGTGTTGATGTCCGAGTGCTCGATTACCACGAGCATGCGATGAGCTCTGGTGGCGATGCGCAGGCTGCTTCCTACTTAGAGTGTGCAGTTTCGGGTCGCGTGCTCTGGGGCTCGGGAATCGATCCATCCATCTTTACCTCACCGTTGAAGGCAATCATTTCCGCTGTAAACCGGGCAGAGCGCGGCTAAAACTTCGCCCTCAGCCCAAGATTGACTAGGGTTTACCTCGAAACCACCTACTGATTGGATTAGTCATGGCAGTTCGTCAACTACAGCTTGCGTTCCCTGAAACTCGGGTAACTGAACCTGTGATTTACAACATGATTAAGCAGTTCGATGTTGTTCCCTCAATTCGACGGGCAAACATCACCCAACACCAGGGTTGGATGGTGATTGAACTCAGCGGTGATGATGCCTCAATGGATTCTGCAATCGAATACGCCCGCAGTCTGGGTGTTGAAGTGAGTGCGGTTGAAGGAGATGTGATTGCCGGATGAGTGAAGTAAATCCATCTGAATTTATGGACGATCCAATCAACGGCAAAATTGTTGGTCATGACATTGCCGATCGAACAGTTGCATTTTTTGTAGCACTCTCCGATCCAAAAGTTGATAAAGACTGGTCGGAACTTGGCAAGACTCTGGCAGTCGTAGTTCCTGCTGTTATCGCAGTCGCTGCCACTCGAGGTCGCGCAACCGGTGGACTTCGCAACCTAATTGGACCAGGAATTGCCCTCGGCAAATTAGTCAAAGACGTCAACGGACAGATAACACCAGAACATCTACAGAAAGCTCACAATTACGTTGAGCAAGCAAAAACTACTGCGGCCGTAACTCTCGCCACCGCAAAGGCGCGGACGGCTCGACGCCCCAACTCATGAAACGCCTTACAGCTGCACTTTTATCAGCGCTAATGCTCACGGCTTGTGGTTCAAGTAGTTCGACTTCTACGACACCTACTGCTTCTCCAACAGAGAGCGAAACCGTTCAACAGCCAGTCGCTTTTGAAGAGTTGCAGGCCGCTTTGGATTACTCACTCGGGCAACTAGCAGCCGTAGGCACAGTTTCTATCTATAGCAATGATTCGAAACCATTTTTCACTGAGATCTACGATCCCAACTCAGCTTTTGATTACAAAGGTGTCGGCTGGATGATCAAGAGTGACCAACTAGAACTCTTGCTTGATTTAAACATGTTTTCACTCTATCGACTCCAGGCTGCGCTCGACTCAGCTGAGCCGCTACTAGTTGAGAAACTAGACATCGGTAAGTATCGATTCGAACCAACCGATTCGAATCTAGGAGCCGAAATCACTGTGACGCTTGATGTAGCCGGGTTGGTCACAGATATTGAGTTTCCAGAGAATGAGAATCCAGATTCCGTCAAAGTGCAATACGGCATGGATAGTTTCGTGCTCGACTTGATTGAACGGGCGAACAACGAACTAATTGGTTAGAGGCTTAAGAAAAATCCTACGAAGTTTTCTTGACCCAAACTTGATGACCTATTTCCAGAACCTGAATCCAATCAGAGTAACACTGCAAAATTGCATCTATTCCAGCTTTAGGCCTCTTTGAAACACTCAAGCTACCACCCCAGGTGTAGTCATCGAAAGCGAGGATGCCACCAACTTTTAGGGATTCAATAGCGTTTATACCGTCTTTGAGCACAGGCACCGCGTCATGATCGCCATCGACATAAATAAAGTCGTACTTCATTTCAACAGGTTTCGTTGAGAAAAAGGCATCACTCGTGGATTTGATTTTTATCATTTGACTGTTCTCAACATAGGCGGCTGTTTGCGCGTCATAGGCAGCCTCGACTTCGTTCCAGTCGAGGTTGTAATGGAATTCGTCATCCGAACCACCCCAAGTGTCTACATCAGTCAATGTGGATTTCGGATTCAGCAACACATTTTGCATAAGCCAGACACTCGCATCGCCTTTGTATGCGCCAATCTGCAGACAGTGAATTTCCTGCATTCTGAATTCCGTGAGGTGCCTGTCAAAAAATTTCGGCACGCCAGCTTGCAAAAACCAGTTCGGTAATTCAGTCATGTTCCCCATTTTCTATGATTACAATCATTGAACTCTTACATACAAGTAAGAGTCGCTCTGCGAGCCATCGCGATTTGTCGCGTAAAACTTTAACCGCGCTTCACGATCAAACCCAGCTTTTTCCAGAGCCTTTATAGATGCGGTGTTCTCGCACATTACATCTGCTTGGACTCGCCTGAACCCTAAACTGAAGGCATACTCAACAATTGCATCGATTGCTCGCGGCATTATGTTTGAGCCTCGCACCTTTTTGTTTAGCATGTAACCAATAGATACAAAGTGATCGAACTCGTTTACCCCCCACAGCGCAATCTGACCAATCAACTGGTCACTTTCGTCTGTAATCACAAATTCAATGCCACTCCGGTTGTTAAAAGATTCGTCGGTTCCAAGCAACTTTGTATCCGCATGACTTTCGTCGTATGGATCTGGCACGGTGGTGAAACGCACGATGTCGGCATCGCCAACAATCATTTCAATGAATGCATCTTTGTCACTTGGTCTTGCTTTTCTTAAAGAGAACTCATCGACCAGAATTGTTGGGAATTCTGTTGGCCATTTGATCACTAACGGAAAACCTTTCGCCACGAACCAGTCTCAGTCCGCAAAGCTTGTAGGCGCTCGTACCGAGCTGCAACACTGATGAGCAAGCCGCCAAAGACTGCGAACAGCACCCACCGAGGAACAATCAAACCGAGGTCAATGAATAGCTGAGGGAATACCGCCAGTACATAAGCAACCGCACCTGGAATAATAAATCCGGTAATTCGTCGAGATGTACCAAAAATAGTGAATACCAAACTGAGTACCAGCACTGTCCAGAATCGCACCCAGTCATAAATCGAATCACCCGATGTATTTTCAAGGTTCGCAACCGCAACAGACGCGCTTGGAATCAGAACGGTTCCAAGTGGGATACCCAGCCAGATTCCAGAATTCATCTCACCCATCGATTGCTTTCGAAGCAACCACAGCATTCCAGCCACCCAAATTGCAGATGGAACAGTCACAAATTCAGGAGCGTCATCTCCTAGACCCGCTGCACCTACAGCTGAGAAGATTCCAAAAACGCCCGCCACGACACCGGCAACGAAGGCCAGCATCTGTCGGTTTCGGTTCCAAAGGACCAACGAAGATGCCGATATAAGCACAAAGTAAACCGAGACGATGTAAGCCGAGTCTTGACCATAGCCATCGATTCCGACACCCACCCTGAAGTAGTGGATGAACCAGAGCGCAATCGCAAAAATCATTAAAGCGCGAGCCACTGCAGGCTTATACGAACTGTACATAGGCAACAAGAAGAGCGCTGAACCAAGCACGCCCACTGACATTAGCGAAATTGATTCGGCGTATTGCAATGTAGTAAACGTTGGCACGCTAAGCAGAAGTGAAAAACCAAAAGCAGCAACAATTGGAGCGGCGTACTCAGCAACCTGAGCATCAATATCAACCACATCGGTCTGTCGCCATCTGTATGCCAAGTGGGCAAGCATCGCTGCACAAAGCAACACTGAAATTGCATACAGCCAAGGCGCTTCGGATCCTGAGCTTGAAGACAAACTTACAAACCCAAAGAAGCCGATGAAAGCAGAAACAATCAACATGTACGGAGTCAGCAACGAAGTGTTAAATCCCTGCGCACTAATAAAGAACCGCAATCGGTTCAGTCCCAAAATCACGGCTGTGTAAATCACAGGCTCACTCAAATTCAAATACTCGAATTCAAAATTTACCGGCAGCACACTCTGCACTAGCAAAACTGTTGAAACGAGAATTCCCAATGGCACGAGATAAATCCAGCCAGAAATCCGAGTAACGAAACCAGCAATTGCGGAAAGCACCGCAACCGCGACGATGGAGAGCAGTGGATACCAAGATCCCTCATTCAAATATGAGTCTGGCAGGAGTCCGATCGCTGGAGCAGTTAGCAGGAATGTGAGCAAAATGGTGGATGCCAAAATTGCCAAAGTTCCAGAAAGCCCAGCTAACTTTTCCTTAAACCGAATAGCGCCAAATGTAGAGATTGCAATCAGCAAGAACAGAATGCTAGCCTGCCCTGCCAGACCAATGCTTTCCCAAGCAACCGCAGCAAATACTCCAACCGCAACCAACATGCTCAATGCACCAAGGACATACAGCAGTTGTTCGCCAACTTTGCCTCGATCACGAGCAGCTGCAGGATTGTTAGCAGCGCCAGCCGCAGTGTCGTACCAAGCATCGCCATTCTTGATCCGGGCAACCACGAATTCGCTACGCGCCTGCAACCATCCGAGTTCTCGAACCCACTTGGCATCGCTTGATTTTCCACAAGCACAGGTCACCTGACCATTAACTGCCGTTTCTGGGTCAAGCTGATGTTCGCAATATGGTGAATTGGCTACGTACTTTGGATTTGTCATGATGACTCCCCTTTTCGTTACTTTAAGCGTACGCCTGCAAATTCCTTTTTATAAGGGTTTCTGCCTAGATAAAGAATGAAATTTGGCTTAATCCAATTTCCAATGTCTCAAAATCCCGAGCAATGGCAGCATCTTCAATTCGCTGTGCCAGATAGAGCAACTCGTATCCGCGAAGTAAAACTCGGGCTTTAGCTTCACCTTCAGTCAAAAATTCCACAGCATAGGCAAAATAAGCAGCCTGCAGGCTCGATATGCGATTCTGAATCTCAACCGCACTCAGGGCAGTCTCCAGCCGGTATCTAAAACGCAAATCAACTGACAAGTGCGCTAGATCGGTCATTGCGGAAACTGGGATTCGCCGCTCAGCTAGATGTCGGCTTGACCCTCCAGAAAAGTCAATGAACTGAACTCCCGATGCTCCCAAGTAAACCCGATTCGAATCCAGATTTCCATGAGTTCTAATTCGAGTTCCATCAATCCTGTCATCTTTGATGTTACTCAAAGTATCGGTCAAATCAACTAGTAATTGTTCGGCATCCACGTTCGCAGCTGCTCTGGCCATAGCCAAACCCGCGCGATGCAACTGACTCCGAACGGTTTGATAAACCGAACGTTGGTAATGCGAAGTAAATGGGATTGGCTTTAAGCCAACTTCGGTGGCAGCTGTTAAAACCTCGTGGAGCTGGGCTAAAGCTTTGCCAACCTGATCTAAAGTGTTCGAGATTGGCATAGTCGCATCAATCTGCACGAGCTCAGCCAGACTTGTGGAGTTGGCATCGCCACTTTCGATGGTAGCAATGGTTCGACAACTTCCATTCGCCCGGCTGATGTAATTGATTGCTGCAGTAGTGCCGAACGCTCCGGCGAATCCAATCCGGTGCAGGTAGTTGCCAACTTCCCATGCTGGATTCGGCTCCACTCCGGTTTTTGCGAACAACCGAATTACCGGTTCACTTACTGTCACTTCACCAATAACTTGAATATCGCCCTGGACCCCAGCCAAAGTTGTGGCCACCTTTGCGTATTCAAAAATCTCGCCAGCAATCTCCTCCGTCAATGTGAGATCAAAGAGTCCACCTTCAATAAATCCCGCATTCACCTGCATAAAGGCGTGTTCATTCAGATCACTAAAGCCAATCAACATGACGTAGGTAGTTTTTTCTTGGCCGGCAATTTCTACATCAACCAACAACCAACGTAAATACGGCTGTGCATTTACCTCAACCACATCTAGCAGTTTGGCACTTCTGACATTTGCATTTGCATAGTCAGGTCCGCTAATCAAATTGGCCAAAGTTTTTTCGAAGGCAGCTTTTGCGATTGGTTTTTCAAAGATTTCGGTCCATTCAGAAACTTTGATTACCGGCCTTTGGGCAGGCGCAGCGCTGACCTGCAACCAGAAAAACTCATGCGGCTGAAGAGTGAATCGCTGACTTGATGTGTCCACTAGACCAAACTGTTCGCCTGTAAACATATCAACCATTTGATTGCCTGCAAAACCATCTAACTCAAGATCCACTCGCTGTAATGAACTGGAAAGGTTCGCAATCACCAGAATTGTCTCGTCCGAATTTAAACGAAGGTAGTAAATAACTTTGG
>JBIKSQ010000153.1:0-3463 GCA_044348555.1 Candidatus Nanopelagicales bacterium
CAAAAGCAGGCAATTCAGTAATCGCACCTGATTTACATCACCCTGCATCAGAGGGAAAATCCGCCGCCGGATTCCCAAGTTGATGCGACCCCGCACATCTGGCGAATAAGTGCGCCACATGTACTGACGTTCTTCTTCAGTCACCATTTCGAGGGTTAATTCATCGTGGTTGCGCAGAAACATTGCCCACTGACAACCCGCCGGGATTTCTGGCGTCTGCGACAGAATATCCATCAACGGAAAACTATCTTCTTGCATTAGCGACATGTACATCCGAGGCATGATGGGAAAGTTGTAGTTCATGTGACATTCGTCGCCATCACCAAAATATGGTCGGGTGTCTTCTGGCCACTGGTTGGCTTCAGCGAGCAGCATTCGATTTGAGTACTTGGAATCCATGTGCGCTCGAAGCTGCTTTAGAAATGCATGAGTCTCCGGAAGATTTTCGCCGGTGGTTCCTTCACGTTCATACAGATACGGAATTGCATCCAACCGAAATCCATCAACCTCAAGATCTAACCAAAAATCCAAAGTATCGAACACCGCTTTATGTACAGCTGGATTATCAAAGTTCAAATCTGGCTGATGGTGAAAGAACCTGTGCCAGAAATACTGCCCCGCAACTTCGTCCCAACTCCAGTTGGAAGGTTCAAAATCTTTAAAGATGATTCGGGCTTCGCTGTATTTGCTTGGATCATCACTCCAAACGTAAAAGTCGCGCTCAGCACTACCCTTCGGAGCATTCCGAGCGGCCTGAAACCATGGGTGCTGATCACTTGTGTGGTTGATGATGAGTTCAGTCACGACGCGCAACCCGCGGGCGTGAGCTTCTGCGATCAATTCCTTAACGTCATCCAGGCTTCCATACAACGGATTGACACTCAGGTAATCAGAGATGTCATACCCATCATCCTTAAGTGGTGATGGGTAAAATGGCATCAGCCAGAGGGTGTTTATCCCCAATTTATGTAAGTAGTCGAGCTTCGCCGTAATGCCTTTGAAGTCACCAATTCCATCTCCGTTGGCATCGAAAAACGATCGCACATTTACTTGATAAATGACAGCCTTTTGATACCAGAGCGGATCGTTCTCAAGCATTGGTGAGGCTGACATTCAGGCATCCTTTTGAGTCGGAATTGTGGCTCAAGCCTAAGGGCTACAAGTTGCAATACCTTAACTAGTTGGTTGAACTAACGTCTCCGGAATTAATCGATCAAATCGATTTTGCGGCCACGATGAGCGCCAATGGTTGCGGACAACTCATCTGAAGTCTTGGTATCAATCGAGCGATCAACCGTTAACACCATCAATGCATGCTCGCCATCTTTATCACGGCCGACCTGCATCGCTTCGATGTTGATGCCACTTTCACCCAGCATTTTGCCAACAACTCCAACCACGCCTGGACGGTCGTGGTAACGGTAAATTGCAAGATGGCTGGTAAGTGTGATTTCAAGATCGATGCCATCGACTTCAACAAGCTTTTGAAGTTCGCGCGGGCCAGCAATAGTTCCGGCAACCCCAACTCGCTGTCCTTCGGTTGTTGAAATAATTATGCGAACTGCGGAACGGTGATCCTCAGACTCTGCGTTCGTAGTTAGCGCTACTTCAACTCCACGCTCTTTTGCGAACAACGGTGCGTTGACGTAAGACACAGGCTCATCAACTAGGAATTGGAAAACGCCTTTAAGGGCAGCGAGCTCGAGCACGCGAACATCTTCTTTTGCCACCTCGCCCAGAACTTCAATGTCAATTCGAGCGACTGGCGCTTCTACCAACGATGCGGCGATGTATCCAAGTTTTTCAGAAAGTGGAAGGTACGGCTTCACATCGGAAGCAATCACACCACCTTGAACGTTAACTGCATCTGGCACCAATTCGCCGGCGAGTGCTAGCCGAACTGACTTTGCAACCGCAATGCCAGCTTTTTCCTGCGCTTCATCGGTGGATGCACCCAGGTGTGGAGTTGCAACCACGTTATCAAAAGCGAATAGCGGTGAATCAGTGCAAGGTTCTTTTGCGTAAACATCTACGCCAGCTCCAGCGACCCGACCATCTGCCAGTGCCCGCGCTAACGCTGCCTCGTCAACGATGCCACCACGAGCTGCGTTGATAATGTGAACAGTTGGCTTCACCATGTGAAGCTGTTCATCACCAATCAAACCGATTGTTTCAGGAAGTTTTGGTAGGTGAATTGTGATGAAGTCAGATTGCTTCAACAATTCTTCGAGAGTTACTAATCGAATACCTAGCTGGGCTGCGCGGGTTGGCTGCACATATGGATCGTATGCAATCAGCTCGACTCCAAACGCACTCAATCGTTGTGCAACCAAAACACCGATTCGACCCAAGCCCACAATGCCGACAGTCTTTTCGTTTAGTTCAATACCTGTGTACTTGGAGCGCTTCCATTCGCCATTCTTCAGAGCAAGGTTTGCCGGCACAACGTTGCGCGCACTCGCTAGTAGAAGTGTGACTGCCAACTCAGCAGCCGAGACAATGTTTGAGGTAGGTGCGTTCACAACCATGACGCCGGCTTGCGTTGCAGCTTTAACATCCACGTTGTCCAAACCAACACCTGCACGGGCTACGACTTTCAGTTTCTTCGCAGCAGCCAATGCCTCAGCATCAATCATGGTTGCAGATCGGATCAAAATAGCGTCAACATCTGCAATCGCTGGGAGAAGTTCTGCACGGTTTGCACCATCACAGTGACGAATTTCAAAGTCCGGCCCTAGAGCAGCGACAGTGGCAGGAGACAGTTCTTCAGCAATAAGCACAACAGGCTTGGTCACGGGTGGATTACCTTCCGGTGGAGAGTCGATTTCAACAAGATTTGAGCTGCGCCACGCTGCGCAAGGTGCAAAGTGTAAACCGCGCGTTGAATTTGCTAACCTACGGTACCGTAAGTTACGCTAGCGTAAGTTAGCACCCAATAAATAACGTCATAACTACTTCTGGAGACCACTCAATGCCCAAACCCAAACTGCGCGGTGTCATTCACCTGATTGCTGCCCCAGCTGCTCTACTAGCTGGAATCTGGCTGATTGTTAGTGCCGAGCAACTGGCGGCCCGCGTTGGTACGGCAATTTTTGTGCTTTCAGCAATCAATCTCTTTGGAGTGTCTGCGACGTATCACATGGGCGACTGGGGGCCAAAGGTAAAAACTGCTCTACGCCGATTGGATCACTCAAACATATTCGTCATCATCGCTGGAACTTATACGCCGCTTGCGATTCTGCTACTAGATTCATCTGCCGCCCAAGTATTGCTGGCAGCAATCTGGGTTACCGCCGCTCTTGGAGTTCTAATCTCAACTGTCTGGCCGCACGCACCACGTTGGGTTTCAGTACCACTTTATTTAGCAATGGGCTGGGTCTCAGTTTTCTATGTTCCAGCAATGCTGGAAACCGGTGGTGCAATCGTCGTTAGTTTGATCGCACTCGGTGGTTTGCTGTATTCC
>JBIKSQ010000154.1:0-3430 GCA_044348555.1 Candidatus Nanopelagicales bacterium
CTTTCACTGCGATCGTCTAGCTCACTCTGCTGTAGCCGAACCTTATGGTTTGAGTGCAAAAATAGGAAAGCCCGCGCATTAGCGCGGGCCTTCGAGCGTCATCACCAACGGAAACTAATCCGGATCGCACCTGGGATCGCTGATGGCTTTACGCGCATTCAGTGGTTTCGGTGACGCTCAGGTCTTGGTCTACTCGCCTTATTGCAAAATATCAATAACGATTAGGTATACGTTCTAAAAATCTTTTCAGTTTGACCAATTTGGGCTAAATCCAATGCCTCATTTGCCAGCCGATCCGCATGTGAATTTTGCTCACGCGGTATCCAGGTAAAGGTCACTTTGAGGTGTGGGGTCAATCTGTGTGATTGCATTGCCAGATCTCGCATATCAGGATGCTTTATCTTCCAACGACCTGACATTTGCTCAACCACAAGTTTCGAATCCATCCGCACTTCGACAACCGCGCTGGGATGTTTCTCGGCTAAATACTGAAGACCTGCAAGCAAGCCGCTGTATTCCGCAACGTTGTTTGTTGCAACACCTAAATACTCAGCAATTTCAACGTAAACGTTTCCTTGTGCATCGTAAATTGCAGTGCCGTATGCGGCCGCCCCAGGATTGCCCCGCGATCCGCCATCTGCATACAAAAGAAAGTTCATTTACAAACCAGATTCGTCAGTTCGAACTAAAATACAACGACACTCTTCACATCGAATCAATACATTAGATGCTGCAGCCCGAGCCTCACTGACTGCGGTTGGCGAAAGCTGCATTCCACAACTCAAGCATTTGCGCTGCTGCAGTAATGCGGCGCCGACTCCATCGTTGTCAACTCGAATCCGTTCGTACATATCAATCAATTCGCTATCAACGGTGGGAACCAAATCTGAACGTGATGCCAACAAAACCGAAATCTGAGACTGAATCTCGCCACTTTCGACCGCTAATTGCGCTTCGACTTCTGCAAGGGCGTTAGCATTTTCCAAAATGCGTTCTCGAATAATTCTTAAATCTGAATTGTGCTTTTCCTGCTGCTCCATTACTTCCATCTCAGCATCTTCAAGTTCATTCTGGCGGCGCTTTAACGAGGTCACCTCATGTTGCAGTTCGCTTAGTTGCTTGGAGTCTGAAATTGATCCGGAAATCAACAACTCTTCATCTTTGGAGCTCCGCATCCGCACAACCGATACATCCTCTTCGACTTTTGAAATTTCAAGTTCCAAGTCGGCGATGTAAGTAATCAGGACAATTTCATTCTGTCGAAGATTGGCCGCAAGTGCAGTTAGATCGGATTTCTTTTCCAAAAGGGGCAATCGAGCTAACGTGTAATTGGATTTTGCAATTTGCTTATCTAGATTTGCAAGTTCCAGAAGTTTCAACTGCTGCCACGGATCAAAGGTTGCCATGCGCGTATTGTGCTTTAAGTTGCGAGGTTAAATCCAACCAACTGTGTTGCTCTCAGATAATTCGACCTCAAATGCGTGCAAATACTTTGCCAGGTTCTCCAGCCATAAGCTTTCGGCAACAGTGTGGTTGATTTCAACAATCGCACATCCACCCGCTTCGAGGTGCTCCTGCAACGGATGATGGCGCACGTCAGATGTTACGTAAACGTCGGCACCCGCCTGTGTGGCCGTTGCCATAAAGGAATCACCAGAGCCACCAACAACCGCCACTTTTTGAACGAACTTTCCTGCTTCCCCGGCATATCGAACCCTGAGACTTGGATTTGCGGTTGAGATGGTGGCGGCAAATTCACTAAGCAACACTGGATTGGAGAGTTTTCCAATGCGACCAGTGCCAACATTTGAATCGAACTCGCTTGGAATAAGTGGAACGGTTTCATTTAGCTTTAGCAGTGCTGCAATCGCGTCACTCACACCTGGATTGGCATTATCGGCATTTGTATGAGCGTTCATGATGGCTAAGCCATTGCTCACAGCTTTTAAAGTCGTATCAAGCTTGTAGGGAAACTCACGAATATTGTGCCTGCCTAACCACATTGGGTGGTGGGTTATCAAAAGATCGCACTTTTTATCAATCGCCTCAGTTACAACTGCGTTTGTGAGGTCTGTACTTAGCAAAATTCGATATACTGGCTGTTCCCAATCGCCAACAATCACACCTGAACTATCCCAAGCCTCGGCCAGGTCGAACGGGTAATGAGAGTTAACAATCTCCCAGACGCCACGCAGATTCACAGTAGACACAGACTGTCTCCTAAAAGTAAATGGGCCGTGGATTTAATCCACGGCCCAAACTACTCGGTGGGCGCGGGGAGACTCGAACTCCCGACCGCCGGTTTGTAAGACCGGAGCTCTAACCAACTGAGCTACACGCCCGTAGCGGAGGGGGAGATTACCTGACCGCCTCCGAAATACGAAATTTAGGCAATCTCCGAAAGCGCAGATTTGTATTCCGCAGTGCTGCGCGCCGTTGGTGGTTGATTCGCCACACTCCAGCGAACGACACCTTCGCGATCCAAAATGAAAGTTCCTCGGATGGCCATCCCGCGCTCATCATTGAACACGCCATAGGTTTTGCTTACTTCACCATGTGGCCAGAAGTCACTCAAGAAGATGTGATTGAAATTTTCAGCATTAACAAAGTTCTGTAGCGTGTAGCGTGAATCGCAAGATACTGAAATCACTACCGTGTCTGCATCGATGAAATCGTTTTCGTTATCCCGAATTGCACACAACTCACTTGTGCAAACACCTGTGAAGGCGAACGGGAAGAACATCAAAACAACTTTCTTCCCACGAAGTGAAGATAGTGCAAACGGTTCACCTGCAATATCTGGAAGTGTGAAATCTGGCGCAATCTGACCAACTTGAATATTCAAGGTTTTACTCCTGCTTGATTGAAAATGAATTTTCTAAAAGTTACTTGCGACTTGATTTTGGTGTAACTAGCCGAGTTGCTTGCCAATCTTTGGAAGCGCTAAGTGTCTTCGTAACTTGCAATCCAGCTGTTGGTGCTGCATCTGCAATATCAGCTGGTTCAACATGTCCTGAACGACCAGGCTTCGGAGTTAAGAGCCAGATAGCCCCATCGTCAGTCAACGGTGCAATCACATCGACTAGCAGATCAACAAGGTCCTCATCACCATCACGGAACCATACGAGTGCCACATCAACAACATCTTCGTAGTCATACTCAACCACTGGACTACCACTGGCGGTTTCAAAAGCTATGCGTACTTCTTCGGCACAGTCATCATCAAAACCAATTTGTTGAACGACTTGGCCAGTTTTAACGCCGAGACTCTCGGCGAGGTGGGGGCTCCCCTCGGATTGCATAGGCATAGTTCAACCACTAACCGCTCCGATTGCAAGCGGGTAGAGCAACAATTCGATTACTTAGCAGAATATTTCACCATACGGACACTTTGCCCAAAACCCCTCTTAAGGCTCATCCGGTTTAACCA
>JBIKSQ010000155.1:0-3426 GCA_044348555.1 Candidatus Nanopelagicales bacterium
CCAAAACTGGTGCCAGAATTGTTGCAAAAGTTCCGGTCAGGTGGTCGGTGTCTCGGTACTTAATGTACTTACCAAGCGTAGGTGCGCATTCCGTTGAACTGCAGATGTACGGAATCAAGTCAACCAGGCGGTAATTGGCTGGGGCATCTTCGAAAGGTGGAGCTGGCATTTGAGCCTTGAAGTCCGTCCTCGGGAAAACGCAGTCAGATTTCCACTTCAAAGTCGAATCGATGCAGTTTGGGACCGAAACTAGAAATCGGGGGTTATCCCTCATGCCAATGATTGAACGCGTGTATGGCGAAAGTTCTTGAACCACACTCTTAAACCCTACGGGTACTTTTTCAGGCCGATTCAAAGATGTAACTGTCCCCATTACGAGAAGCACAGTTGGTCGGAGCTCCTTTACTTTTTCGATCGCGTTTCTGGACCATTGCGCACAACTCTCAAATGCAGGCGGCGTATCTTCAAGAGAGTAATCCTGAAGCCGGCAAGCCACACGTACTACTGTGATAACTTTCCAATTAGGAGCCTTGAAAGCATTTAACACACTTTCAATGTATTGCGCAGCATGGCTACCGCCAACAACCATGACACTCTTTCTAGCTTTACTTGGACCAAATTTGCACACTTTTACTTCTTCAACATCTGCTTGACCCACGCAGCCAGCCGCCTTTGTGTACGCGATTCCCTTGTCATTCACTGCAAGACTGGTACTGGGGATTAGTTTTCTTGATGACGGCACGATGTAACGGCCAGCAAGCTCATCAATCGATAACGGTTTGCGGTTTGGATTTATGCGCTTGGCGTTTGGGTAGAAAGGATTTTGACCATCTTTTAGTTGGATTTGGATTTGTTCCTGTATCTGTTGTTCCACCCGATTTTCAATCGCGATTGCTGTTTGCAGACTACTCATTGCGATTGCTGCAACAAGTGCAACCTGAACTATTCGAATCCAGCGATGCATGTGACCAGGGGCCTTTCGTAGAGGAGATTCAATTAACTTTGTTGTGATGACAGATAGTAAGGTGGCTGAAATCAGAATTGCTAAACCGGTTTGGAGCGAAACCGCACTTTGGTTAGAGCTGTTCTGAGCCCAAATCAAAAGTGGCCAGTGCCAAAGATAAATGCCAAAAGCGAATTGACCGGTCCAAACCATCGGTCGGGTTCGTAACAACCACAAGAATCCAAAGCTTTTTTCATTTGCTGGAGAAAGGTTTCCAGCCACAATCACCGCAGTTGCAGCTACAACTGGCACTAATGCAATCCATCCGGGGAATTGTCGAGAAACATCTAGCAGCATTCCCATTAGTACAAGCGCAAACAGTGCAACATTCGCTAACAAGTTTCCAGTGAGTCGACTTTTGGCAGTGTCTGTCAGTTTCAAATTTGGTACTACTAGAGCAAGAAGTGTTCCGACTAAGAATTCCCAGAATCTGGCACCTGTATGAAAGTAAGCAACTGCTTGATTGCTGCTGGTCAACCAGATCGAGTAAGCAAATGATGCAAGAGTGACAACCGCGACTAATCCAACCAGCGACTTGAATGACTTTTTAAACAACCAATGTCCAACCGCAATCAACACAAATAACAACACATAAAACTGACCCTGGATTGACATTGCCCAAAAGTGTTGGAAAGAACTCACATACTCTTGATCTGCGTTGTAATCAGCTGCGAGCGATACCAGACGCCAGTTTTCGAAATAAAGAAGTGAGGCGGCAGCATCACGAAGTGGTTCACTTATGCGGGCTTGATCAGTTGTGAAATACAAGAGCGTAAGAATTGCCACAACAACAAAAATTGTTAGTGGAAGCAAACGGCTGATTAAGTTGCCGAAGTAGGTGAGAAATTGTGGCCGACCAAATTTTCTAGTTTGACTCAACAAGCTAGTCGTTACCAAAAATCCAGAGACAACGAAAAATACATCGACGCCGCCAGAAACTCGGCCTATAAATATGTGGTACACCGCGACTAAAAGTGCAGCAAGAGTTCGCAGCCCTTCGATTTCTGGGCGGAATCCGTTCTTGCGTTCTTGCGCAAGATTTTCGCTCATGTATTCCTCAAAATAGATCTTTATGTCAGGTGCGAACGATACATTTCATATAGATCCAGAAATCATCGGTAAGTCCGTTTCCTTGATGGTTAGCAACCTGCCCGAGCAGGTGCTCGAAACGGAAGATCTGCCCAATGAGAGTCATTGGGACCTCGGGCGAAGGCCCTTCTAGTAAAGGGTAGTTATGACCAACCAGCCAGACCAAATCTTGCAAGATGTTGAAATTCAGAATCCAATCGGTTTTTACACCATGGAAGAACTTAGCTCCCGGCAGCCAGCGGTTGAACCGCTGAAGGACAGTTATCGAAACCAGAGTTACCGGTTCAGTTTTGGTGCCCAATTAAAAATCACTCCAAGTCGGACCGTCTCATTTGCTCCAGAACTTTCAAAGTCGGTTGCCTTTTTAAACACAAAGTTTCCACTTTATTTTTTCACGGCATGGAACAAATCAGGTCAGCCAACCACCTGGGATGCAAATGTTGATGCCGAAGCTGCTGCCCGAGATGCTCTTTCACAAACTGGCCTACGAACCGGAACTGGTTTCAGCCGAAGTTCCGATGGCAGCTGGTTAGAGGGCTGGTTCTACACCGAGACAATCTCTGATGAGCGAGCTCTGCAGATTGCTTCGGATTTGGGGCAACCAGCAGCGGTGCGATGGGACGCTGATGGACTACATGTTCTATCACTAGATCAATCTGTCGTGCCGAACTCGAGCACTGGTTGGATTCTTAGCGAAGATAAAGATCGGCCATGCCAGTTGAAGGCAGAAGTTTCGGCAACCGCCTGTGGAGAAAAAGGTGGGAAGTTCGTAGCAAAGTCGCGGGCGATTGGAGCTATCTGGCAAGTTCATCGGGCGAATGCAATTCGCCTTGCGGGGTGCACAGTTTGTAAGCGAGAGCCAAACACACTTGGTACTAATCCTGGCGATGCAATTCCGTTGCACGAAGTTTTTCTTGCAAGTCGTTTCGGCGGCTACGCGTTTGGGAAGTTCAATCATCCGAATCCAAGTTTCGAGGGCTTGGGACCTGCTGCCTGGAACCTGTAGTTCGCATAGTGTGTGCGTATGCAAATAGAAGTTTGGTCAGATCTGGTTTGCCCATGGTGCTATATCGGATTCGTGCGATTGGATAAAGCAATCATCGAGTCCGGTGTACCAGGTATCCAAGTGAAACATCATGCGTACCAGCTAGATCGAGTGGCAGCATTCGAACCGCGAAGAGCAGTTGAGTTTTTGGCGCAGGCATACGGAATAGACATCGAAGATGCGATGGCACTTAATGAAGATGTATCGGATGTTGCAGCAGGTGAGGGTTTGACTTACAAACTTGGTGAGAGTTTGATTGCAAACACTTTGCTGGGCCATCGGTTACTTG
>JBIKSQ010000156.1:0-3417 GCA_044348555.1 Candidatus Nanopelagicales bacterium
ATCTGCACCTAGCCGAAGGCCCAGATTTTTATCATAAGTTTCAGATCTGGCGGATAAGATCAAAATTGGTGTTTCGTCATTTAATTCTCGTAACTTCTGGATCAGTTCATAGCCATTGAGCTTTGGCGTATTGATATCGGCAACAATCAGATCGAACGCAGTTTTTTGAATTTTATTCAAAGCTTCGAGGCCATCATCAGCCGTTTCCACATCATATCCACCAATAGTTAGTGATTCCCGTAGTAAATCCCGAACTAAAGGCTCATCCTCTACCACAAGGATTCGAAACTTATTCATGCCCAAATCATCTAGCAACAAACCGGTCTAGACAACTACCTGTGAAAACTCGCAGAGACTTCTCAGGATTGATTTTGGGTTTTCACAGAGTTTTCTAAGAAACCATGATCAATACTCCGACTATAAACAAATACCAAGGAGATTAAAAATGACAATCGTCAAAAAAATTGCATCCCTGCTAATCGCAGGTGCATTGGTTGCATCTGGTGCATCAGCAGCGAGTGCTAACGAAGGTAAGTCCAAAAAAGCTCGTGAAGCAGTTGCTGAGTTTCGGGAATCCCGTACTGCATACAAGGCTGCGATGACTGATTACAGCGCATTGATCGTTGAATATAAGGCCGGTCGGGTCACCCAGACTGAAGCCAATGCAGAATTCAAAGCGGCCATGGATGCTTGGCGTCTGGCTAGTGCTGAAGCACGTGCTGCTAGAAAAGCTATTCAAACTGCATTTACTGCTGCCGTAAAAGCAGCAGAAGTTGCTTTGGAAACTTGCAGTAATACAGAGAGCGACATGGTAAGTGTCTGCGGCTGGCCAGTCGATGAATTAGACGAAAGGTTCCAGGCCGCTATGGATGCTGCCAAAGCGCAACGAAAGACATTGCTGTCGCAGGTCGCCTCGTTGGGGAATCCTCCAGCAAAACCTTCCAAGCCAGCAAAGCCAGGCCGCTAAAACTAAAAACTGAATTGATTACTGAGTTGGGCGCACCGGATGGTGCCCCCAACTTTTTATGGCAATAGATTTAAAGCATGAAAAGCGAGTCGGATTCAACCGTTTTGAAGTTGCTTCACGAGATGGCTACATCCAAATCCCCCGAATATGCCAAACAGGCACAAAAAGTTTTAAAGGACGTCAGCAGTTTTGATATCAAATTTATTGAGCAACTGGTCGATGCCTACCTAAATGATCCCTATCTGACCAAAAGTTGAGCACAAATCTCCCTGCCAAATAAAAAGTGCCCACCCAGATAAATCTGGACGGACACTTTTTCGCGGAGGGGGTGGGATTTGAACCCACGGAAGCTCTCACTTCAACGGTTTTCAAGACCGTCCCATTCGGCCGCTCTGGCACCTCTCCGAAATTGCTGGCGAATTCTCGCATAGCCAACTATGAATCTCGAAACCGCATCTACTTCTGTCTAAATGCCTGTAGTTGCGCTTTACGATTCACCCGTGATTGATTTACAGCTAATTCGCCAAGAACCCGAAACCATCCGTCAATCCCAGATTGCCCGCGGTGAAAACCCGCAGGCTGTGGACGAGGTGATTTCGGCTGACTCGCATAGACGCGCGGTTGTAGCTGACTTTGAATCTCTTCGGGCTGAGCAGAAAAACTTAAGTAAGCAGATTGGCCCGCTGCAGGGCAAAGCTAAATCTGGTGATGCTGAGGCCCAGACTCAACTCGATGCCTTAATGCAACAAGCATCTGGTCTGTCAGAGAAAGTGACTGCTGCCGAACTTTTGGTGCGCGAAGCCGATGCTGCACTTGATGATGCGGTGAAAGTGCTATCGAATGTAGTCCAGCCAGACGCACCGGTGGGTGGCGAAGAGGACTTCGTGGTTCTGCATGAGGTTGGCGTAAAACGAGATTTCAAATCTGAGGGAATTGAAGTTAAAGATCACGCTGAACTTGGCAGCATTCTTGGGGCGATTGATATTGAGCGTGGTGCAAAAGTTTCTGGCTCCCGTTTTTACTTCCTAACCGGTCAAGGCGCACTGCTAGAACTTGCACTTATTAATATGGCAATGGCGATGGCAGTGAAAAATGGTTTCACTCCAGTTATTCCACCATCACTTGTGAAACCACAGGCAATGGAGGGAACTGGATTTCTTGGGCAGGCTGCTGAGAACGTTTATCACCTGGCAGATGATGATCTGTATTTAGTAGGTACAGCTGAAGTTCCGTTGGCCGCGATGCACATGGATGAGATTTTAGAATCAAAAAATCTTCCAATGCGTTATGCCGGCTACTCACCTTGTTTCCGTCGTGAAGCTGGCAGCCACGGCAAAGACACCAAGGGCATCTTCCGCGTGCACTGGTTCGACAAGGTAGAAATGTTCTCCTACTGCGCGGTTGAAGAGGCGGATGCTGAACACCAGCGTCTGCTCTCCTTCGAGCGCGAATTCTTGGATGCGCTTGAACTTCCTTATCGCGTGATTGATGTTGCAACCGGCGATCTTGGTTCCTCAGCTTCACGCAAGTTCGATTGCGAGGCTTGGTTCCCTAGCCAGGAGCGTTACCGCGAACTTACCAGCACTTCGAATTGCACAACTTTCCAGTCACGCCGACTCCGAATCCGCACAAAAGGCGCCGACGGCACCTCCCCGGTTGCGACACTTAACGGCACTCTGGTTGCCATCACTCGCACAATCGCCGCAATTCTGGAAAACCATCAACAACAAGATGGTTCAGTTAGAGTGCCTACAGCGCTTCAGCCTTTTCTCATGGGAATGACTGAACTTAAACCAGTTAAATAACGAAGGGACTCACATGTCCAGGTTCAAGATTCTCGTCTCAGCTCTGCTTGCTGTTCTAATCAGTTTGGGTTTTCAACCTGCAATGGCCGAAACCGATGAACGAATCAATCTGTTTGATGTCGTACTTTCAATTCAGCCCGACGGCGATTTGGTTGTGACCGAAAGAATTGTTTACAACTTCGGCTCCGAACAACGGCATGGCATCTTCCGATTTATCCCGTCTGAAGATGCGTTACCTGGTGGATCAGCTCGGGTATATGACATTGATTTGATTGGTGTGGTGCTAAACGGAGCAGAAGTCTTTTATGAAGAATACTTTGAAGGTAGCAACAAAGTTATCAAGATTGGTGATCCTGAAATTTTCGTAACCGGAAGTCAGATTTACACGATTCAGTATCGACTCTCTGGAGCCCTGCATCCTTTGACCGAAGAAGAGGCGACAGCTCTGTCTGTTTCGCCAGGAGACATAGAGCTCTACTGGGATGTGATTGGTGATGGCTGGGATGTTCCGATTGACAATGTATTCATAAATCTTCAAGCCCCCGTTGAGCCCCTGGGGCTAACTTGTTTCCCCGCTGCCGGCCGCGAATGTTTAGTTGATGGATTCAGTCTCGAAGCAACCAACTTGAATCAAAATGAAGCGTT
>JBIKSQ010000158.1:0-3375 GCA_044348555.1 Candidatus Nanopelagicales bacterium
AATCAGATTCGCAAGTCTTGGCCAAAAATTTGGGCAATTTTGCGCAACCGCCGGCAGGTCGGTTTGCTCGCGATCGCATCTGTGCTGATTTCAATCAACTGGGGTTTATACATTTGGGCGGTCAACAACGAGCATGTGATTGATGGTTCGTTGGGTTACTTTATTAATCCACTGATTTCGGTTGCCCTGGGCGTTTTGTATTTTCGAGAAAAACTAAACCGCTCGCAATGGGCCGCCATCTTGATTGCTGCGGTTGGAGTTATCTGGCTTGCAGTGCTGGCTGGAACTGTCCCCTGGATTGGCTTAGTGCTTGCAATTAGCTTTGGTTTCTATGGCCTGTTGAAGAAGCTTGTGGGAGTCGATGGTGTCGAAAGCCTTACGGTCGAGACCATCTTGCTGCTGCCATTCTCACTGGGCTATCTGATTTTTCTCGAAGTCCAATCCACCTCAGCCTTTTTGCACACCAGCCCTAGCCACACAACCTTGGCGATCTTGGCCGGTGTGGTGACTGCAATTCCACTATTGGCTTTTGGTGCCGCTGCAATTCGTATCCCCTACTCGACCATGGGATTTTTGCAATACATCACACCTACGATGCAATTCTTTTTAGGCTTTGCAATTCTCGATGAACCAATGCCTACTAATCGTTGGATTGGTTTTGGCTTTATTTGGTTAGCTTTAGCAATCTTTACGCAGGATGCTTTACGAAATCGAAAGCCAGCTAGCTAGCTAATTTAAAACTCAGCTAGCGCGGTTGATTGCTGAATAAGCAAGATCACGCAGAATTTCAATCACTTCATTGAATTTTTCAGCCTCAGCGAATTTGCTTGGTTCAGCTATTGCAATCAGTTTAACTTCTTCTAGTTTTAGCACTGCCGAATCCGCAAACTTCTTCGCCTCAGCTCTAGCTAAATCCATTGCTGGATGCGGACGCATCAGCTCCAGTGAGCGAGCGTGGTCGGCATCATTTAGCGGCCGACCAAGCAATGAAATTAGTTCGGCATCAGCAGGAGCATTTCCCCGCTGAGCAATCAACATTGGCATCGTCAAAATACCTTCGCGCAGATCAGTGCCTGGAGTCTTGCCACTATCTTCAGAAGTGGAAGCGATATCCAGAATGTCATCTGCAATCTGAAACGCCAAACCGATTGCTTCACCGAACTCGGCAAACAGTTCAACCGCCGCAGCCGGCATTTCGCTAAACATCGCGCCATATCGAGCAGCTAGTGCAATCAGCGAACCGGTTTTGTCGCTCAGCACTTCTAAGTGATGAGCCACCGCATCAACACCAGGTTTTGGGCCAACCGTCTCGTGAATTTGCCCTTCCACTAAGCGGGCAAAAGTCACTGCTTGAAGTCGAACTGCTTCGGGGCCTAATTCGGCTACTAACTCGGATGCTCTAGCGAACAAAATATCGCCAACCAAAATCGCCAAAGTGTTTGTCCAACGCTGGTTGGCAGATTCTGCACCACGTCGTTTTGGGGCTTCGTCCATTACATCATCGTGATAAAGCGAAGCGAGATGCACCAATTCAACCGCGACTGCCGCAAGCTCTACTGAAACTGATGGCCGACCAAGCCGACTAACTGTGCCAACCATTAATGGCCGAAAGCGTTTTCCACCAGCTGCTGCAAGATGGGTTGACATTTCAGAGATGAAGTCATCTTCGGACTGACAAGCGGCCTGTAGTCGCTTTTCAACGTTGTCTAAGAACTCGCTTAATTCGGCTGCCAACGCAGAATCAACAGGTGGCAGGAAGTTCGAGTTCGGACTCATCTAATTACCGAATGAAAATCGCGTCAGCGAGCAAGTCCAGCAGCGGCTGTGGCAATACTCCAAGAATTACTGTCACTGCTACTGAAACGCCAATCGCAATCTGCCCATACGCTGAAGGTAATACGACAGACACTTCTTCGCCGCGTGGCTCAGTAAAGAACATCACAACGATTACTCGGATGTAGAAGAAGGCGGCGATCATTGAGGAAATGACCGCAAGCAAAACCAGAAGGGCTGCGCCGGAGTCATAAGCTGCTGCAAACACTGCGAACTTGCCAGTGAAACCACTTGTTAGCGGGATGCCAGCAAGTGCCAACAACAAGAATGCAAATGCGCCCGCGATCAGAGGTGAACGCTTACCAAGTCCCGCCCAAGAGCTGAGAGTTGTGACCTCACCAGTGCCATCGCGAACCAACATCACGATACCGAAGGTGCCGAGAGTCGTGAATGCATAAGCAGCTAGGTAGAACAGGACTGCGCTGAGACCAGCTTTATCTGCTGCAATGATGCCGAGCAGGATAAAACCTGCATGTGCGACAGATGAATACGCGAGCATGCGCTTGATATCAGTCTGCACGACGCCAACGATTGTGCCCACCAACATCGTCACACCGGCTACTGCCCAAAGAACTGGTGCGAAGTCCCACGAAATTCCACCAAGAGCTGAATACGCAACCCGAGCAAGCGCACCGAATGCAGCAATCTTCGTCGCAGCACCCATAAATGCAGTTACTGGTGTTGGTGCACCTTGATAAACATCCGGTGTCCACTGATGGAACGGGGCGGCACCGACTTTGAACAACAAGCCAACGAACACAAACAAGGTAGCGATGGTGATCATGCCCGGACGGCTGGCATCGGCAGAAAGTGCATCGGCTACACCATCAAAGTCGACTCGGCCGGAGAAGCCATAGAAAAGAGCAGCGCCGTAAAGCAAGAACGCTGAAGAGAAGGCACCGAGCGCGAAGTACTTCATGGCTGCTTCTTGCGAAAGCAGACGGCGGCGGCGAGCCATACCTGTTAACAGGTAAAGCGGAAGCGACATAACTTCTAAGGCAACAAACAAAGTTAGAAAATCGTTTGCGACTGGGAAGATGACCATGCCGGTAACGGCGAATAGAAATAGTGGCCAGATTTCAGTCTGCAACCAGCCGCGTCGAGTAAATTCGATTTCGTCATCACTACCAGGCAAAGCCGAAGCGCGTGGAGCGAATGCATCACCTTGTGGATCTACTCGATTTTCTGCCATCAGCAATGCGCCAATCAGCGCAACCACGATGATGAGCCCTTGCAGGAAAGTTCCAGCCCCATCGATTGCAATCGAATTAACCGCGCTGATTTCAACTCGTTGCTCTTGGTAGTTTGCAACAACTGCATACAGCGCTACAAAAAGCGCACCAAAAGTAAGAACTAGCTGTGAAATACGACGCTTTGTGCGAGGTACAAAAGCTTCAATCAATACGCCCAACACGGCTGCACCAAAGAGCACCAAAATTGGTGCAAGCAGGGCGTAGTTCAGTGCTGGAGTTTCGAAGTTAGCGAGAATCATTCTGCAGCTCCTTCAACGATTTCAGCCACCACGATTGGGGTTGCACCTGC
>JBIKSQ010000016.1:0-13505 GCA_044348555.1 Candidatus Nanopelagicales bacterium
TTGCTCTGGAATGAGGAGTTTGAAAACGGTAATTCCATAGACACGACTAAATGGACAGCTCGCTATTGTGGCCATTCTGGTGCGAATGGTGGTGGCACCTGCCATAACAACGAATCCCAGTGGTACATCCCAAGTGCAATTGCGGTTGCAAACGGTAATGCCGTAATCACAACTAATAGAGTCAATTCCGCACCTGGTGGCGGCGCCACTTGCCTCGGGTCGGACTGCGCATACACCAGCGGTCGATTCGATACCCAAGGCAAAGTTTCATTCCAGTACGGCTATATCGAAGCTCGCATCAAGATGCCTTCAGGGGAGGGCAACTGGCCAGCTTTCTGGATGCTTGGCACAGATATTGCGGATGTTGGTTGGCCGGTTTCAGGAGAAGTTGACATTGCTGAACAAGGTGGCCATCAACCGACTCGCAACTCAGCTGCAATGCATTACTCCACCACCACCAGCGGCTGCTGTGGTAACCATCGGTACGAATCTGGGGAAATCTGGAGCAACGTAAATCTTTCTGCAGATTTCCACACTTACGGAATTGCTTGGACACCAAACAGGATGACTTTATTCATGGATGGTGTGGCTTTTTGGACTCTGACGCCAGCTAGCCTGCGTAGCGAATACTGGCCAGGAAACAAGCCGTATTTCTTGATCCTCAACAACGCCATCGGGCCCAGGGGCGGCGGCTTTGGCGGACAGTGGGGTTCGTGGACCACATCACAAATGACAATTGACTATGTCCGGGCGTTCAAGGTCGATGGTCACGGAACAGTTGGAAATAATTGAAACCGAACGTCAAAATTCGTGTCAATCGCTATGGGAGTCAGCATTACAAATCAGAATTCTTGGTAGATTAATGGAATCTGATAGGAAAGGGAAGTCATGAAAAAAGTTAAAGTTGCCGTCCTTGCTATGGTACTCGGGATCTCAACGATTGTCAGTGCCAACGGCGCAGAGCTAACGAGAAGCGATAGCGAAGTTTGGTACGCCGAAATTAGCACTAACGGAAAAGTTTCAGCAGCTTCATGGGACAGTTTCAATGAAGACACAGATTCCCAGGAAAATTTTGTTGCATTTAACTTTGACGCCAGAAACACAGGTTGGTCTGAACCTATTTCGTTTGATGTCGACTACATCAACGATGTCACCGTTTTAGATTCCGGCACGATCTTTATCACGTACGTTATTGATAGCATCTTTTATTTTCAGACGACAACCAATGGAACAGATTTCTCGGATCAGAGAATGCTCTTACCTAACGGAGATTTGGAAATATCTAGATTGGAAGTAGAAAGTATTGGCGATACGGTGACTTTGATTGGAATCGTAGAGGAAGAGTCCAAAATTTCTGCTTACAGTTGGACATCCGGGACAAACCTAGGCACTTGGAATCGCAAGCTAATTGCAAATAATTTATTTCCGAGTGGTACTTATGGTTATTGCCCAATTTCTGATGGTGAGTGTAGTTACCGAATTAGAGGTTTGGAATTTGGTCAAAATGCAAAAGGCCAGCAGGCACTAATGGTTCGGACTCGTGTTGAAGACAACAGGTCAGAACTCACTAGCAAATGGGTTACTTGGGTATACGAACGGAAGACAAACAGGTCAGACTGGCTAGCTCCTAAGAAAATCGATACGACTGGCCCGCTTGTTGTTGATTCTTTTGCAAATTCGAGTGGTCCAGTAATCGTAACTACAAAGGGAAAAGTCGCTTTTAGTTACACATATGGATTTAATGACGATCCACGTTCAGTTCGGATTTATGTAAATAGTGGCTTCAATACGGCTTTTGCTCAAAAGGATCGTGGAGCGCTCTCAACTCCGAGGAACACTGATAGCCCAGACATGATAAATATTGGTGAAAAACTTTTTAGCATGTTCACTCAATACGATCTTGGTGGTTATGAGAATCCAAAAGTGTTTTATGGTGAAGTTGGTAAGTTATCTAAAGCCAAAAGAGTTGGAGCGACCAGTTCACATAGAGGAATTGAGCTGAGTGTCGTGAATGGAAAAGCCACACTCATTTCCGAAGCAGAAGTGTCTAGTATTTTCGTTGCACAAGTCAGGAAACTCAATGGTGCTAAATGGTCTGCGCCAAGAACAATTTTGGAAAATCCAAATGGGTTCGGAATCTATCCTAGGGAAACTTCCTGCACGGAATCCAAAAAGTTAGTTGTCTGTACGACACCAAAACTTTCGGAAACCTTTAACACTGACAATTACCCTACTCCTACTGGATTACTTGTGGAGCTTGTTAAGTAGTCAGGACCCTAAAAAATGTTGGGGCGGTTAGCGTTTGCTAGCCGCCCCAACATTTAGCCTTTGGTTCGAAAGACTAAATCGAATAAAGAAGGGCGGTATGTGGGCCTGGCACTTTCAGCCGTAAAATCCCCCTTTAAGGGGCGGTAGCTCAGTTGGTTAGAGCAGCAGACTCATAATCTGTCAGGTCGTGGGTTCGAGTCCCACCCGCCCCACAACGCTGAAAATCAAACTTTTGGTTTGAAATTGTATGTCTTTGTATCAATCTTCACGCTGACTTTGTGTGAACCACGGCTCAGTGGAACAACAAAAGAGAACGCATTGCTTGATGCGCGACTTGACATCAGCGTCTTTCCGTTGACAAACAAGCTAACTTTCTTTCCCTTGGCGTTTTTCACATCCAACTGCACACCTCCTGCGACAACCGTAAGTTTTGGTGCATCAGCAGCAGGTACCTTGGCAAAAATTGATTTATTTGCGATGGTCACAGTAACGAGTTTGGACGTGTAACCAGCACCGTTAAGTTTGTAATTAAACGAGCGGTTGATTTCGCTACCTGAAAGAGTGACATAGAAGTCAGCCGATCCATCGGAGTCTAAAAGCATGTAGCAGCCTTTTGCTGAAGCAACCGTGCGATCGCAACCTGCGCCGTTTGAACTAAGGCTTGTATCTACCTGCAAAGTTAAGCCAACCGAAATATTGTGAAAATCAACGTAGATGTATTTAAAGGCATACGCGGATTCGGACCGGTAACTGAATAGCAAAAGATCACTGGCTTTTGCAAGAGTGGCCTTTGCATTTCCACTGCTGTCTGGCTTAGTGGTTGCAATCTTGCCGCCATCATCTGAGAAGGAGACATTAGTAATCAATCCACAAACTTGTGATTGATTGGCTACACACGCTTGTGGAGCTACAGGTGCAGCGCCGGTTGTTGTGAAAATGGTTCGGACAGTTCCTGAAGTCCAAGCCTCTGGTCCAACAAATTTGTATTGAAACTGCATGCCAGCCGTCACATTTATTGTGTTAACGTAAAAGCTCGCTTCGCCATTTGAATCAAGTGTAATCACGCATTCTTTTTGAATGGTGCTACCTGCCGCACAGGCACTTTCCTGATTTGATCGCACCAGAAACTTAATTCCGGCTGAGATATCAAAAAATTGAAGAGTCGCAGTTTTGCCAGCGTTGGCTGTATCGGCGTCAATGGTGAACGTAATTTTGGAGGTCGAGGTGCTGGCGTACGCTTTCGCTTCGCCGCCGGTCGAAATTGGTGAACTGGCAACATTTGACTCAAATGAAACAACGCTAATGGGTGCGCAGAGCTGGGAATTAAAATTGGTACAGGCATAACTTGGTGCTGCCTGAATGGGTTGTGCGACTACCGCCGATAGCAAAACTGTGAGAATAGAAAATAAAGCGATTTGAACCTTGCGCATCTGTTGAACTTCCTGTTTGAGTGGAATTGAACAGTGCGCACACACTGAGGTGAATGCTACCGTTGATTTTTCATCTTACAGGTAACGGTTTGACTTTACTTTAAGCGCTTTTCTCAAGATTCTTGATCATTGTGGGGAACACAAGTAAGTGAAATGGCGAAACTGCGTACCAGTAGAGCCGGCCAAATAAACCGCGGGGGAGGTAGGTCGCTTTTTGGCTTATCAGCGTTTCACCCTTATCAGTTTCAGATAACTCAAACTCCAGCCAAGCCTCGCCTGGAAGTTTCATTTCGGCATGTAGACGTAGGTAGTGGCCATGTTCGATTGCTTCAACTCTCCAGAAATCTAGGCTCTCGCCAGCTCGAAGTTGGGTTGGATGTCGCCGGCCACGACGAAGGCCAACACCACCAACAAGTGTGTCCATCAACCCGCGAATCGCCCAGAGCAAATCTGCCCCATACCAGCCAGTGTCACCACCAATAGCTTCAACTCGCTTCCACACTTCTGCCATTGGCTTTGCTGAAGTACGAGTGCGAACATCGCTGTAAGCCTGGGCGCCGGCCCAATCTGGGTCGGTTGCCGCCTTGTACCAAGGTTGAATCGGACCACTGGCATCTGACCAGCGGGTATCGACCTCCGAGTCGTTGACTCGCTGCAATGCGAGTTCAATCGCTGTTTCTACAGGCAACATGCCACCAGCTGGAGGTGGAATTAGTGCTGAGATGTCTTTAGCTGGATCTGCAACCACCTCGCTGATGAGTGATTGCACCAAGTTTTTTGCTAACGATGTGGGTAGTGGCGTTACGAGGCCAATCCAGTGGCTCGCCAGACGTGGGGTGAGAACTGGAATACTGATGATGATGCGTTTTGGAAGTTTTGAAACTCTTGCAAACTCTTGCATCAGTTGGGCATAAGTAAGAACGTTTGGACCACCGATGTCATAAACGCCAGTGGCAGGTTTTGCTAGCAGAGCACAATTCTTTAGGTACCAGAGCACATCACGCACTGCAATCGGATGCGTGCGATTGTGGACCCATTTTGGAGTGGTCATGATTGGCAAACGATGGGTGAGGTGGCGGAGCATCTCGAAAGAAGCCGAACCGGAGCCAAGCACCATGCCAGCTCGAAGTTCCAAGGTTGGAATACCGGAGGCGCTAAGAGCTTCACCTACTCGCGCACGTGAGGAGAGATGCTTGCTTTGAGAAACGTCGTTGTTGATTCCACCGAGGTAGACAATTTGCTTGACATCACATGACTTTGCAGCAGCAGCAAAGGCTTCGGCCATTTCTTGCTCTGGCTTTTGGAAGTTTCGGCCAACATTAAGTGAATGCAAAAGATAGAAAGCGGTGTGGACACCCTCGAGTGCTTTGAGCAAATCTTCAGGGCTGGCAGCATCACCTTCGGCGATCTGAACCTTGCCCTCCCAGGAGTGGCCTTCGGTCTTAATCGCATCCCGAACGAGCACTCGCACCTGCATGCCAGCATCGACTAATTCGCGGACTAATCGTCCACCGATGTATCCAGTTGCGCCCGTTACGAGAATAAGTTTTTTGTCCATGCGACAACCGTAGGGCTGGAATACGGTTATCGCCATACGTTGACATAAAAATATGGGAGCCGCCGAAGCGACTCCCATATTTAGTGATTTGAGCAGTGATTAATCGCGGGTTTCGTCTTTTGCGAATTCTGCACTGTCTTCAGCTGACTTGATACGGGCGATCGAGAAGATGATCAAACCGTAGATGCACTTCGCGGTCACGTCTGCAATTGTGTATCCGATTTCGCGGGTTACAAATGCGTCGGCGTCGAAGCCTGCTGAGTTGAGGGATAGGAAGTAGGTGATTGGGTAAACAGCCCAGGTTGCGATAAGTACGTAACGAAGGGTGGTTACACGTGCCTTGACCTTGTCTGACTGGCGGTCGAGGCTCTTGGTGAGCTCAACGAACAAGACGTAAAGGATGTAGAGGAATGGGATCATTGAAAGAACGCCCCAGACCATGCCACTTAGGCCGAATAGGTCAAGCTTTGCATCTCCTGGGTAACCCAAGACGATCATTGCGATCGAAGCTGGAACCAACTTGTTAAGCAATGCCTTCTGTGCTGCACCAGCGAGTGCCAAAACTGCAACAGTTTCAACAAGTAGCAATGGAACAGTCAATAGCCAGTCAACGTAGCGGTAGCCAACGTTGTAGGCGTAAGGATTGGCTTCTGCGCCAGCAAATGCGTGTTCAAACGAGTTGAAGATGCGGAAGTAGTGGTACGCGGCGATCGCGGTAACGATGCCGGAAATGATTACAGCTAAACGGTAACGTGGCAAAACACGATCACGGGCAATGAATAGAAACACTGCTGTGAAAAGCATGCTTGCAGTACCGAACGACAGCATGTTGTAAACCGTTGAGTACTGATTGTCGGTCAACAACTGTGACAGATTGTTCATGTATTTCCTCTCTTAAGTAGGCACACTCACTGAACCTACGGGTCCCATCGGACGGGGAAACAATACCCGCTAAGGCACGCAACCTGGCAAGATGAACAACATACGGCGAAGTTTCTGTCATCGCTTTGTTACCTTAAATCTGCACCAAAGCACTCTTTTTTGGGAATATGTGAAAGTAAATCGTTTCAACGCGCCGATTTCTAGATGCATATCAAACCTGAAAAATTTTGCTAGTATTAAGGAATGCTTGAGTCAAACCTGTTAGTGACGAATCTGCTTTCTCCTGCCGTCATTGCTTTCACATTAGGTTTACTAGCAGCATTGCTCCGAAGTGACCTCAGATTTCCCGATGCGATTACCACTTACCTAAGTGCTTTTTTGCTGCTTTCGATTGGATTCAAAGGTGGTGTGGCACTTCGCGAGATTGAACCAAGCGCAATCGGCCTTCCGTTAGTCGCAACCGTTGTGCTTGGTGGCGTTCTGGCAATGGTTACTTTCGCGGTTGCCCGACGATTGCTCCAGCTTCCCACCGGAGAGGCTTCAAGTCTGGCTGCTCACTACGGATCGGTTTCGGCCGTGACATTCACGGCAGCTGTGACGTTCGTCGCAACCGCTGGCTACAAAGCAGAAGGATTTATGCCAGCGCTGGTAGCTGCGATGGAAATTCCGGGCATTGTGATTGGTCTTGCTTTGGCATTGCGATCAGAGAGCTCGTCGAAGCTGTTAGCAGCAATTCGGGAAGCAGTCACGGGCAAAAGTGTCGTATTGCTGCTTGGCGGGATTGCGATTGGTCGGTTGTCTACCGATGCCGGAGTCACTTCGGTTGAACCGTTCTTCGTCGTCTTGTTCCCAGGATTGTTAACTCTGTTTCTTCTCGACATGGGATCAGTAACTGGCCGAAGATTGTTGGAGAAGAATGTTCTAAACAAGCGACTGGTTACATTCGGTTTGGTAGCTCCATTGGTGTTTGGCTTTTTAGGTGTTGCAGCTGGCTACATCGTTGGGTTGTCGATTGGTGGCCAAGCCGTTCTGGGGGCAATGGCTGCAAGCGCTTCGTACATTGCTGCCCCAGCAGCTGTTCGAGTTGGCTTGCCAAACGTGAGCATCAGCAGAAGCATCGCAGTTTCAGTAGGTGTGACATTCCCATTCAATTTGGCCTTTGGGATACCGCTTTATTTGGAACTCGCTAAAGTTTTCTCATGAGTTGGACCTTTTTGAGTAATCACGGCCACGTGATGCTCTACATCGCGGAATTTCCCGAAGCAAAACTGAAAGAAATCGCTAGCAATGTTGGTATCACAGAGCGCATGGTCTCAATCATCATTTCCGACCTGGAGCGAGCAGGAGCCATTTCCGTTAAGAAGATTGGGCGTCGAAACTCCTATGAAGTTATTCCAAGCTTCCACCTTCGGCACCCTCTAGAAGAGAATAAAAAAGTTTCAGACTTGATTCGGTTGCTCGGAGAGTAGTTAAACCTCTAGCGAAATCTTTGTTGAAGTTGCACGAGAAACACACGGGTAGAAGGCATTGGACCCGTTCTTCCGACTCATACTGTCTCTATGGTCAGGATCACCGGCCAATAGCGGCAATTCACATGCACCACATGTTCCTGTTCGACAAGATGCATAGACCTTTACATTCGCTTGTTCTAGTGCTTCAAGCGCACTTTCATCCGAACGCACACTGATTGTCTTGTTAGAAACTGTGCATTCAATTTGGAACTCTTCTGAGGACAAATTATCAAATGTTCGGGCGGTGAATTTTTCTGTTCGCAACTTATCGGATGACACTGAGTCTGAAAGTGCCGCCAACACTCGATCTGAAGCACACGCGTAAACAAATTCGAATTCATTTTTGGGGAGAGTGTTGAAGTCAAAATGGTTGTTTCCCTCAGTTGATGTGTGAATGCGAATTCGATCGCCATACATCGCCACAAGCTCCTGAGCGAATGCCATATTCCGTAAAGAGTCACCTAGGTAAAGCAGCTGCCAGGGTCGCTGAGTGGGCATCGAATCAATCATCGCCTTAATTGGAGTTATACCAATTCCACCGGCAACAAATAGGTAACTATGTGCAACTTCAAGTTCAAAGTGATTTCTTGGGGGAGAGATTTGTAGTTCTTGGCCAAGTTTCACCTTGTCAAAAATGTAAGAGCTGCCACCTTTTGATTCGAATGATTTTTCGACAGCAATTGTGTAGAAGCCATCAGCAGGATCTCCACAAAGACTGTATTGCCGAGTTAAACCGTTTGGAAGAGCGATTGAGATGTGGGCACCCGGAGTCCATTTAGGAAGTGGTTCGTCGCTTGATAATTGCAACTCCACAATTCGATCTGTCAGTTTCCTGCGCGACGTAATTTGAATTGGAATAAGTCGCTCAGAAAAGTGAGGTCGCTTCTCAATAGTGTTTGCAAGAGAGGTAGCGGATTTTGCGTAAAAAACCCTGATGAGAACCGCAATTGTCGTCAAAACAATCAGCCCGATGGAGAAGTATCTGTAGACGGTAGATTGGGTATCGCTACCCGTCCAGCCAGCATGCAAAGAGATAGCCAGAATCAAAACATAACTCTGCAGGTGGATGTACTTCCAAAACTTTCGCGGGATGCGACGCATCATCCACGAGGTGAGCACAATCAGAGTCATTAGATGAAGAGATAAAACGCCAAGTGCGGTCGGCAGGTTGCCAAGGTTTGCAACGTCAGCTCTGGCATATTGGGCTTGAAATGGAATTACCATGTCTGTTAGTGAAAACTGGATGTACGTATCCATATAAAGACTGAATATGTGAATTAGTACAAATACATATCCCAGAGTCGACAGGTACCGGTGCAGTTCTTGAAGCCAGGCTGGGTTATCAAATTTGTGGAAAATGCGAGTGGACAGCAAGATTCCCCAAATTACGGTGACCGAAAGCAAAAACCACGCGATGAGTGAGGAAGATCTAGTTAAAAACCACCAAAACTGTTCTGTAATCAACATGAGTATTTATCCCATCCACTTGTCTTAACTATTGATTGATCTTTCAAAACTATTAAGGCTTCACATTTGTTTTCTGCAAAAAAATTGATAGAACTTTCTAGACCGTGAAAAAAAGGCACCTTAGCCATAACTTCAGATCTTGTTGCTGATCCACTAATTACAGTGCAAGTGGCGATATCACTCTGCTTGCCGCTGAGAGAGTCAGGATTTAACAGGTGACTTTCTTCGTCAAAGACTTTCTTTAAGCTACTAGATGTCGCAACTCCAGCTTTTTTGAAGGAAATTTCATCGACGTTCTGCTTGATGTCAAATGGATTCTCAATTCCAATCACCCATGCATCACCATCAGGCGAATGTCCATCAGCGAATAAATCGCCCCCCGCATTCACAAAAAAGTTGTCATAGCCAGCTGAACGAATATCTGCAGAAACCAAGTCAGCGGCTAGGCCTTTTCCGATACCACCTGGGTCGAGTGTCATTGATGCAGGAAGCTGAACAAATTCGCCATTGATTTCAATGTCGTTCAGGGAACCGCCTGCAATCTTGAATTCTGTTAATCGCGGTTGTTCTGCGGCTGACACGAGGCTTTTGTTGTAGCCAACACTGATTAGAGCTGGAAGCAGTGTGGGGTTGTATGCGCCCCGGGTGGCCCGATTGGCCCGAATCATTTCGTTGACCAGCAATACAGTTTCTTTTGACACTAATACCGGAGAACCGCTTGAACTGTTCAGGAGATTGATCTCGCTGGTCTCGATAAACCTGCTCCACAGTTTTTCTAAACTCGCTACGCGAAACTTCAGTGTGTCTAGGAATGCTTGATCAGATTCCACAACATTGATGTGAAAACTGCTTCCCATAGCGGGGAATCTGATCTGCATTTAGGAGCCTTTGGTGGCTGTATCTGTTGGTTTAGGTGCTGCTGGCTTCGTGGGTTGAGGCTTTGCGGTTTGGGAAGGAGCAGGTGAGGCAGTGTTTGCTGGCGCTGGGGAAGCTGTCGCGCTTTGCCCGGCTGCGGAGTTTGAAGGCTTCGGTTTGGTTTGGTTGGCACTACTAGTTGGGTTTTGTGTCGCGGGGCTGTTTGGTGCCTGAGAAGCCGGACTTGCACCATTTGGTTTTGGGTTTTTTGGTGAGGTACTGCCATCTGTATTTGGGACTGAAGATGATGCCGTGTCGACTAATGATTCGGAGTTGTTTTGAGTTGTCGAAGCCGTTGCATTTAATGCGGCTTCTTCTTTCTCAGCAATAAGTGCATTCACTCCAAAAGCATTAGTTATAAACAGCATCGAGAAAGTTGAAGAAATTAAGGCGATACTTTTAGAGGCAGTTCCAATTCGCATGATTAGTCGTCCTCCTCCTCCTCTTCTTCTTCCTCTTCTTCGTAATCGTCGTCGTCATCTTCTTCTTCGTAATAAGCAGAACCGCCGCTGGTGCTATCTGGTTTTGGTTTTTCCGGTTTCGGTGTGCTGATCACAGCTTCTTCTTCGCTACCCGAATCATTTGGTTTGGGGTTGCCAGTTGGATTTTCATTGGTTGGATTTAGCTCTTCAACACTAATGATTCCGTTGTTGTCACTATCAATCCACTCGTATCCTCCATTGCTAGAGGCGAGAAGTTCTTCTAGCTCCTCGGCTGAAGAGTTTGGATCAAGGAAAGTGATGGCTGGGATAGGTGATTCTTGTCCGTCTTGAGCGGGCTGAGATGGGTCGAGCGCTGTAGCTGGGTTCGCTGACAAAATTTGTGTGTTTGCGAAAACTGCTACACCTCCTGCAGTGATAACTGCCAGCGATGTCAATACTTTCGATACCAAAATGTTCATGTCTGAAAGGTAAAGGTCCTTCCCAATAGAAATAGCCGAGACTTATCCAAGACTTAGTAAAGGCTTGGTAGCCATTTGCCCAAATTGAATGAATTGGGGTCAAACTACGCCTATGAAGATTCTGATTGTTGAAGATGATCAAGCTGTTTCAGACAGCCTGAAAATTGGTCTCGAGCGAGCTGGCCACACTTGTGGGCTGGCTAAGACTGGGGCTGAGGCGCTGGCTTTGGTGTCCGATGGCTTTGAAATTGTAACTCTAGATCTAGGTCTTCCAGATATGGATGGTCAGGACCTGTGCAAGCTGCTTAGAGCTAAAACTGATATTCCGATAGTGGTTTTAAGTGCACGAGACCAGGAAATCGATCGGGTGATTGCTTTAGAACTTGGTGCAGATGATTATCTAGTCAAGCCTTATGGTCTCAATGAATTACTGGCCCGAATCCGAGCAGTGCATAGACGTACCTCAAGTAAGAACCTTGAATCAATTGAAAATGAAACCACTGTTGTAGGTGGACTGGAAATTGATCAGAGGGCCCAAACTGTGAAATTGGATGGAGTTGAAATTCACCTCACTCCAACTGAGTTTCAACTGCTTGTTTATTTAGCTTCCGATCCGGGACGGGTAATGTCGAGGACTGACATTCTTCGCAATGTTTGGGATGGTGAATGGTTTGGATCAACCAAAACGCTGGATGCGCATGTAGCATCAATCAGAAAGAAGTTTGGGTCAGCAGATTGGGTTATTTCTGTCAGAGGAGTCGGCTTCAAACTTGGAAACGTAGATGCGTAAGCGACTTTTATTTGGTTTCGTTGGCATCACCCTCTCGGTGTTTTTGATTCAGGCAATCCCACTCGCAAATTACTTCTCTGAAGTTGAAAAAGACAGAATTGTCAAAACTCTGCAACGAGATGCCTTCATCATCGCTGCCAAAGCGGAAGAGACATTAGAGAATCCAAACACCACAAATTTTGAATATGTCACGAAAATTGTTTCGCTCTACAGAAATGAGGGTGGGGCACGCATTGTTGTAACAAATAAAGCGGGTGTGGCAGTTGCAACTAGTGATGAAGATGAAGGCAGCATTGGCTCGAGTTATTTGTCTAGGCCCGAGGTGTCAACGGCTTTAAGTGGAAGTATCGCAATCGGTGAACGCTTCAGTAATTCGCTTGGGTACGAGTTGTTGTTTGTTGCAGTTCCAGTTTTCCAAAGCAACAACATTGTTGGGTCGGTCAGAGTCACATTTCCAACCAGCGTGATTACAGCCGAAGTAGACGAAAAGGTACGTGGAATAGCTTGGATTGCGCTTGTAACGGTTCTTGCGACAGCCTTTTTAGCTCTCGTGTTATCACGCGAGTTGACTCGGAATTTAACTAAGTTAAAGAGTTCTGTAGAAAAGTTTGCCTCTGGTGATCTAACGCACAGGGCTGATATTTCTGGAGGCGATGCTGAAACTCGAGAACTATCTAACGCTTTCGATCAGATGGCACAAAAGATTGAAAACCTCATAGAAGAACAACGTGGTTTTGCAGCCGATGCTTCACATCAATTGCGTACCCCACTTACTGCACTCAATCTTCGACTAGAGCAGGCCCAAAATGAGCTACCGCTAGAGCCTGAAATGGCACGCCAGCATGTCACTGCATCTCTCCGAGAAACCGAGAGGCTTGGCAGAATTATTGAAGGTTTGCTGGCAATGTCACGATTCGAATCTCAAAATGTTGAGCATAGTGTCTATTTCCTGCCCACTTTCATCCAAGAGAGAATTGAAATGTGGTCCGCACTTCTAGAAGAGCTTGATGTTCGATTAGTTTTAGAAGAAATTCCGAAGGTAGAGATTCTTGGCATGTTGGGTGGCCTTGAGCAGGTATTCGACAACATTGTTGATAACGCATTGAAGTTCTCCAAATCTGGAGATGAAATTCGCGTATCAATTGATTCAACGGATGAATATGTTCAAATAAGAGTCTCAGACCAAGGGCCGGGAATGTCAGACATAGAACGAGAACAAGCGTTTGAGAAGTTTTGGACAAGTGATTCAAGTCGGATTAGTACTGGACTTGGTTTAGCGATTGCTAAAAAAATCATGAATGCCAGCCGTGGTGAGATATTCCTAGAGGAGTCGGTCTCTGGTGGCGTAACAGCCGTTATGCAGATTCCCAGAAAGCTGTAATTAAATCTCTAGTTGGACCACAGTTGAATCCCATCACGCCAAACTTCTAGCACTTTGATGGTGTGCAATTCCGAGGCTTCTGTCTCGTGCGGGTTTTTATCAAGCACAACTTTCTCGTCACCGGTGAAATCATCCAGAATCTGCACCCGAGATGTGGTTGTGTAGGCATTAACAGCTTCTTGGGTAGTGAGTGCCTCATGTATGGTCCAGCTTGGTCCACCAGGGACTGCTCGATTCACAGCAGTAAAGATTCCCAATACTGGTGAAACTGAAGACACAGGCCAATCGCTACCAAAGGCGATTGTGGCTCCGGAATTGAGAAAACTCCGCATTTGATACATCTGATCAATCCGAGCAGTGCCAATGTGTGGTGTGCAACTTGTGAGCATGCCATCTTTACGG
>JBIKSQ010000159.1:0-3345 GCA_044348555.1 Candidatus Nanopelagicales bacterium
AAACAACATCCAAAAACCCCGCGCCCATTAACTATCAATGTGTGGGAAGCGGTTTACATGGATCACAACTTCGAGAAGCTGGCAGCGCTTGCTGATGTTGCCGCTGAAATCGGAGTTGAGCGGTTCGTGCTTGATGATGGTTGGTTCGGGTCCCGCCGAGACGACACTTCTGGTCTTGGTGACTGGGTGGTGTCTGCCGATGCTTGGCCGGAAGGTTTGCATCCGTTAGCTAAAAAACTTGAATCAGTTGGAATTGAGTTTGGCTTATGGTTTGAGCCAGAAATGATTCAGTTGGATTCGGATGCATTCCGAGCGCATCCCGAATGGGTTTTGGCAGTGCCTGGCCGTTTGCCGTTTGAGTGGCGCAGCCAGCAAGTGATTGATTTGGCGAATCCTGAAGCCTTTGCGCATGTGCTTGAACAAATGGATGCGGTGCTTACTGAGTATCCAGCGATACGTTACTTAAAGTGGGATCACAACCGACCAGTTGTAGATGCAGCGCATGCAGGGCATCCGGCAATCCGGTTGCAAACACAAGCTGTCTACCGCCTATTCGATGAGTTAAAGAATCGCCATCCAGGACTGGAAGTCGAGTCCTGCTCATCAGGCGGTGGCCGAATTGATCTGGGCATTTTGGAACACACAGATCGAGTTTGGGTAAGTGATTCCAACGACGCGTTAGAACGCCAAAGAATGCAACGCTGGACTACTCAAGTGTTGCCGCCTGAATTGATGGGGACACACATTGGTCCGCATCATGCACATACTTCTGGGCGAACACACGCATTAACTTTCCGCGCAATCACTGCGTTGTTTGGACACGCAGGACTTGAGTGGGACATCACTGAAACCACAACAGCTGAACGCGCAGTTTTGCGGAGCTGGGCGGATTACTACAAAGCCAATCGCGAACTTTTACATTCAGGTCGAGTTGTGCGCGTCGATACGCATGAACCGACGATGAGTTTGCATGGTGTGGTTGCGTATGACAAGTCGCGCGCAGTCTTCGCGGTGGTTCAAGAAGGTGTGACAACAGCCTCGCGCCCGCAGCCTCTTCACTTCCCAGGTCTGGATCCAGATCGGCGCTATCGCGTGAGCGAAGTGCGGCCAGCGGGAGCTCCTCACTACTGGCAGATTGACCCAACTCCGTGGATTGCAAACCCGGTTGAATTGACTGGTCGAGTTCTGGCTGAGGTTGGGCTAACTGCACCAATTCTTACTAGTGAACAAGCCACGTTGCTTGAATTTTGGGCTATCTAACAATTTCCAAGTCCCAAAGTGACCTTGAGATTTCCCTTAAATGGCACAGTTTGATAATTGAAAGTTTGCTTTAAATTAACTCTTCATGGTCAAGGTTCTCTCATCCCAACAATGGGTATCACTCGAGAGGAACTCTCTGTTATGGCGCTCACACTCAGAGCATTAGCAGCAAGTAGTGCAGCAATTGCACTTGCTTGCGGCACGCTGGCCGCAGGTCCAGCACAGGCTGTTGAAATCACGCCTGAATACGTTGAATCAGTTGGAGACGGCGTAACCATTCAGCAAATACTCGCAGCTGGTGATCAGCCCGGCGATGGAAATGTTTTTGAAGGAATCCCAGATGGTATGGGAGCAATCAAAAACAAGAATGGAACTTTCACAATTTTTATCAGTCATGAACAAGCTGCATCTGACACGTTTGTTGCCGCGATTGAGCGTCACTATGGTGGATTTGGTACGACCATCAGTGCGGTCCGCTTCGATCCAGAAACCAATACAGTGTTGAGCGTTAAAGACGCCTTCAAAACTGTAAAGTGGTATGACTACGCAGCGGGCAAGTTTGGAACCGAACCAACACCGCCAGCAGATGCTGCAGTTGTTGACACCGCTTTAACACCAAACCACACAACTGGCTTGAACCGATTTGGTGCAGCCACGATGGCCAAAGCAGGCGACCTACGTTTCCGCGTGAACAACAAGACTTACGGAATCAACGATCCGATTCTTCTAACGGGCGAATCCGGTAGCGATGAATCACGAGTATTCGCGCTAAATCCAATGTTGCAGCGACTTCGCCAGGTTCCAGCATTGGGCTTGGGTTCCACTGAGAACATTGTTTTGGTGCCAGCATCAAAGACCCGCAAGAAGACAGTTGCATTCATTGGTGAAAACGGCGACGTTATTGACAGCCAACTTTTCATGTATGCAGGTGACAAGCACGCCAAGGGAACTTGGTTGCGTCGGGCCGGTCTGGTTGATGGTAAGAAGTTTGTTGCAAGCATCTCGAACTCTGGCTCAGCGCTAGCTGACGACGTGAAGGTTCGTACAGCACTTGCAAAGAAGACAATTACCACTGCAGTCCGCCAGGCAGCAGCTATTGCTACAACCAAAGTAGCTGTTTCCAGTGGCACTCTAACAATCACGACTGCCAGTGCACACAACATGAAGATTGGTGACGAAGTCACACTGTCTTCCTTTGGTGCTGTGGGTGGAATCAATCTTGGTTCTGGTGCCAGCAACATCAATGGTGTTGACATTGTTCGCTCCGTAACTTCTACCACTTTCACTATTGGTGTAGATGCTGAAGACTTGGCAGAAACCAACTACACAGATGGTCGTGTTGCTTTGGCAGCAGATGTTGTAGTCATCACAACTTCAGCTAATCACGGTCTGCTCGAGGGCGATCGAGTTCGGGTTGAAGGCAACAGCGACCTAGCAGGTTTGCACATTGTTACTGGTGCTCCAAGCACCACTGTCTTCACTGTTTCGGCAGCAGGTAGCGCGCTATCTTCTAGCGGCGGCACTGTTGGTGAAATGTTGAACGTCGACTTCCGTGCGGTACCAACCGACATTGCAGGCGATGCTCAGCAGGTTGTTGCACGTTTGCGTGGAACCGAGTTCTCTAAGGTCAAGGACCTTTTCGTGAACCCAGCCAATCCAAATGAGCTGTTCTTCGTGACCGCTCAGTCTGACTCAGACACAACCACAGTTGCTGGTGTGAAAGAGACTGGCCGTGATGGTGGTGCACTTTGGAAAGTAACGTTCATCAACGTAAACAATCCTGAAGCCGGCGCGTTTATTGAGCTAATTCTTGAAGGAACTGAGTACTCAGAATCCGATGGAATCAAGATCAATCGCCCAGACAACATCACAATGACTGATGATGGCACTGTACTTTTGATTCAAGAAGATTCAGGTGCGTTAAGCCATGTAGCTCGGGTGCTTGCATTGCGTCTTTCAGACAAGAAGCTCGTAACCCTCGCTCAGTTCGATGCTGACTACGTCACTCGCTCTAACACCGATACATACTTGAGTGATGATGAAGAAACATCAGGCATCTTCGATGCAACTGGTTTGTATGATCTG
>JBIKSQ010000160.1:0-3341 GCA_044348555.1 Candidatus Nanopelagicales bacterium
AACGTAAGAATATGTGGCAGGGAAGGCCCAAGATTTTCCAGAACTTTGATTGAATCAACATTTTCTAAACCTTCAGCGAACTGTTCGATCCACTTGCGTTGATTTATAGAATTTTCAATGAGAGTTGGCAAGTCGGTGATTGCGGTTGCGGCTGCAACGAGTGATGAAATTTCAGGAGCAGCAGCTTTAATGCTCAGTGCGTCTAGTCCAAGATCTTTTATTGGTCCAATGATGAAACAAATTAGATTTCCACCACCCCAACTCGAACCACGAATAAATTTAAATTCACCCATTGGAAGACCTGGTATTCGGCCAACCCATTCGGTTGCGTCAACTATTCGCTTAAGGCCAGATGGGGAGTTCTCAGCCAAAGTGCTGATAACACCTGTTTCAGCGTTTCCAGCCTGTGTCACGTGCCAGCCAGATTTCGGTAGGTCGTATTCCATTCCAGCGGCGGTGATGGGAACCACCTGTGCTGAAAGGCGATGCGTCAGTAGGCCCAAAAAAGCCTTGCGGCTGCAAGCACTGATTGAGACTTTTTCACCAGAGTTAGCTAAAAAATCTGCAAAGATTTGAAAAACTTGCGCAGGATTTGAAACTGGCAGAATTTGATCAACTGTGATTTCGAGCACTTGTGCAATTTGGGCGACCGCAGCCTGGCGAACTGATGCGGCCATCTTGCCTTCGCTATGAAGAGCATTTTGGGCTGCAAAAGCAGTCTTAGCGGCCGAATTCATGGCAGCAATCGCAGCAGCCGAAATCGGACCGCCGGAGGCTGAATCAAGAAAAACTCTTTCGCTTGTCATAGCCAAACCCTAGCGACTTTGTTTATTTGGAATCGAAAGCAAACCAGCCTGCTTGTGTGAGGACACTCACGGGAAATAAGTCCTATTTTGCGGTAACCTTCCACCCAACAGAAGTGGCTATTTTTGCCCTCAAACGGATTGGACTGATTGTGTCGGTGGTGCGTAAATTCGTCACATCTCGCAGGTTGAAGGCAGTGGGGCTTGGAGCCTCGGTGCTGCTGCTCACGAGTGCCTGCACATTGGACGATTTTTTGCGGATGGGTTTACCCGAACCGGCATCTGAAGAAGGCCCGATCATCGAAAGTCTTTGGACCAATTCTTGGCTAGCTGCCTGGATCGTTGGAATCTTCGTCTGGGGACTGATGTTCTATGCGATTGTTCGTTTCCGGCAGAAGAATGTTGATGACTTGCCAGAGCAGGTCAAGTACAACCTGCCAATCGAAATTCTATACACACTAGCCCCGCTGGTCATGATTGTGGTCTTGGCCATCTTCACTTGGCAGGACCAAGAAAAGCTCACCAACCTGACTGACCGGCCAACTCAAACTGTTGGTGTTGTCGGCTTCCGCTGGTCCTGGACATTCAACTACTTAGATGAACAGGTCTATGAAATTGGAACTCCAGGAGAGCGTCCTGTTTTGTATTTGCCGATTGATGAGACAGTTAGATTTGAACTTACATCGCCAGATGTAATCCACGGTTTCTGGGTTCCAGCTTTCTATCAAAAGATGGACGTTGTTCCAGGTCGTACTAACAAATTCGAAGTGACACCTAACAAACTCGGAACTTACGCAGGTAAGTGCACCGAACTTTGCGGAGTAGACCACGCCCGAATGCTCTTTGAAGTAAAAGTTGTAACTCGCGCTGAGTTTGATGCTTACACACAAGAACTTCGTGATCGCGGTCAAACTGGCATCCTCGACACTGGACGAACGACTGATTCTGCAGGAGTGACCGAATGACACTTTTAAGTGACCGCCCAGCAACTGAATCGGGTATGCCAAACATGGCACCGCGCCAGGAACGAGTTGGCCGCACAGCCGTTAAGTGGTTGACCTCAACTGATCACAAAACTATCGGCTACATGTACTTGATGCTCTCACTTTTTTACTTTGCACTCGCAGGTGTCATGGCACTGGTGCTTAGAATCGAATTAGCTCGGCCAGGTCTGCAATTCATCAACAACGAGCAGTACAACCAGATGTTTACGATGCACGGAACGGTGATGTTGTTCCTCTTCGCAACCCCACTGTTTACTGGATTTGCAAACATCATCATGCCGTTGCAGATTGGCGCTCCTGACGTTGCCTTCCCGCGGCTGAACATGTTGGCGTTCTGGTTCTTCTTCTTCGGTGGCTTGATGGTCGTGGGCGGATTCCTAAGCCCAGGTGGTGCAGCCTCATTCGGCTGGTTTGCTTATGCGCCGCTATCAAACTCGGTTTATTCGCCCGGGGTCGGGCACGATTTATGGCTCGTGGGGTTGGCAGTTGGTGGTCTTGGCACGATTCTGGGTGCCGTTAACTTCATCACCACAATCTTCACAATGCGAGCACCTGGCATGACGATGTTCCGGATGAGTATTTTCACTTGGAACACCTTGTCCACTTCGGTGCTTGTAATCATGGCTTTCCCAATTTTGGCAGCTGCACTCCTCGTGCTCGAGATCGACCGAAAATTTGGTTCGGTCGTCTTTGAAGCCTCAAATGGTGGAGCAATGCTTTGGCAGCACTTGTTCTGGTTCTTTGGTCATCCAGAGGTTTATATCCTGGCGCTTCCATTCTTTGGAATTGTCACAGAAATCATTCCGGTGTTCTCGCGTAAGCCAATTTTCGGATACAAAGGTTTGATCTTTGCAACTTTAGCTATCGCCGGTCTTTCGATGTCTGTCTGGGCACACCACATGTACGCCACTGGCGCGGTGAGTTTGCCGTTCTTCTCAGCCATGACGATGTTGATTGCAGTACCGACGGGTGTGAAATTCTTTAACTGGATTGGCACAATGTGGGGTGGCTCACTCACTTATGAAACTCCAATGCTTTGGACAATCGGATTCTTGATCACGTTCCTCTTCGGTGGACTTACTGGTGTTATCTTGGCAATGCCACCACTTGATTTCCACGTAACTGATACTTACTTTGTTGTAGCGCACTTCCACTACGTGGTGTTTGGAACGGTTGTGTTTGCAATGTTTGCAGGCTTCTACTTCTGGTGGCCAAAGTGGACTGGGCGAATGCTGGACGAAGGTTTAGGAAAACTTCACTTCTGGTTGGCATTCGTCGGCTTCCACGTCACTTTCTTGGTTCAGCACTGGTTGGGTGTTATGGGAATGCCACGGCGTTACGTCGACTATCTCGAGAGTGATGGCTTCACCACCCTCAACATGATTTCAACAGTTGGTGCAATCGTCTTGGCGTTGTCTACCCTCGTGTTCATCTATAACGTCTACAAGACCTACCGAACCGCACCACTAGTTCAGACTGATGATCCTTGGGGTTGGGGAGGTTCGCTTGAGTGGGCTACATCCTGCCCGCCACC
>JBIKSQ010000161.1:0-3294 GCA_044348555.1 Candidatus Nanopelagicales bacterium
CAGCACATGTGGTTGGAAATCGGAGGTATCAACTTCTGGGTTAGTGAGCAAATGAATATGGGCTCCCCCAAAGTTTCCTTCTTCAACCTCCACCTGCACTAAGCGGCTGCGCGCATGATGTTCGGCACGCTGGTTGTTATGAGTAAGTGCGGAGGACAACATCAACTCGGCCGCGGTGCGCATCCACTCGATTGCTTCGAGGTATTCCGCAATCTCCCACATCTTGTTTAGTAGTTGAAGCTCAACTTCTAAAAGCCCGGCGCTCTCGGCAACCGCAACACCTTCTTTGCAGAGATCCCACGCATCGACAACTTCGCCTAGACCAGCGGTTGCTCGCGCTTTGTAACTCAAGAAGTACGCGGAGTCTTCGAGACGACGCTGTGGTGGAACCACAACATTTTCAACATTAGCAAGTTCCACAAGTGCAGTGCGAAATTGGCCATCGTCAATCAGCGCGTTCAAGTAAAAACGTGATGCCAACACATACATCCGGAAGTTGTCTAAATTCTTCGCAACCGCCATTGCGCGCGATGCTGCTTCAATTAATTCAGTGGTCCGATCTAGTCTGGCCAAAAGTTCGAGTCGGAATGAGTCTGAATAAACCATGCCGTCAGAGTTTTCGTTTTCGTAGAAGTTGTCACGAGCTTTTTCTAAAAACATCAGTGCGTTCTCGGTGTGGCCCATTCCATCTTCTGCGTGCGACATGCGCATATACAAATCACCAAGTAAAAACTCGCGGCTGCCTTCGATTGCGACAGCAATCGCCGATTCAGCTTTTTCAAACGCAATGCTAAACAACGACATTTCGAGATATCCCTCAACCATGTTTCGCGCTGCAATCACTGCGGCATGTGAATCGGAAATCTCTAAGCTCAAATCATGTGACGCCTGATACGCAGTGACAGACTCTTGGTATCGCTTTAGTGTGTAGTTTGCAAAACCAATTCGAAAATGTGCGTGCGCTTTGTGTTCTATGGAAATATCTGGAATCTGTAACACAGCTTCGAGCACTGCGATGGCTTCAACCCACTCGCGGCCACTCACCAGCCGACTCTCGAGTTCCATGCCAAGGTCGGCACGTTCGGTGCCTGTGCTGCTGTTAAAAAGTTCCCATAAATTAGCAGTCGATGTCTTTGCGATCTCTTCGTTATCCATCAGGTCTCCCATTCAATCTATGTAGCAAGACTAAAAGCAGGGACTGACAATTGGTGATAACTTTTTGCTAAATATCGACGCTCGGAACTCTCGTTTTGTGAACAACGAGAGCTTGTAAGGTCAAACTCGCCGAGGCCGTAAGTAACAGGACGATTCCGAAGATTGTTTTATCGTAAAAAGTTGCATCTCGGAGGAGGAACAGCAAAACCAAAAGCGCGAACAATTTACCTAGGGAAAGCGAAACTACAACGCCTGCCATGAATTGTGGCGACTTCGCCGCAGTACCCAAAGCTGCAACAACCGTAACACCAAAAAAGACGAGCGGCACGATTGCGCCGAGGCCGATTGACCAGGCGATCTTTGGATCGGCAGTGAGGTATGCGATTGCAGTGATAACTGGAACTGCGGCGAATAAATAGATACCGATGTTCAAGATTCGTTTGAACGGAACAACTACTGCAGGAGATGGCTTTGTCATGCTTCTACTTTCGTTGGAGTGATTTTTGCCGGATTCGGTCGTCGCATTACTTTGACTAAGACTACAAAACCTACAAGGAATCCGCCGACCACATAAAGCAGCGGGATAAACGTCAGCGCTACTGCTGAGAAGGAAACTAGCGCCGCCCACGCATACATCAACAAAGTCGCTCTGCGCACAGAATGACCGCGCTGAATCAAGCGGTGGTGCAGGTGCTCTTTATCCGGCGCAAACGGCGACTGGCCGCGACGCACACGTCGAAAGATTGCCAGCGTTAAATCCAGCAGCGGTAGCGCGATAACTGCCAGCGGCAGAATCAACGGAATCAAAGTCGGTGCGAGTGAGGTATCGCCTAGTGCGTTCGGGTCGACCTGACCAGTGAGCGAAATCATTGAGGTTGCGAGAATTAAACCGAGCAACATCGAACCGGGGTCACCCATGAAGATGCGAGCGGGGTTGAAGTTGTGTGGCAAGAATCCGAGGGTCATGCCCACGAGCACTGCGCCAATCAGCGTCGAGAGGGTTGCGCGTTCGAGCCCGAACTCCACGCTGAGCCAGTAGGAGTAGGCGAAGTTGGCGAGTGCTGCAATTCCGATGACACCTGCAGCTAAACCATCCAGGCCGTCGATGAAGTTGACGGCATTGATCGTGACTAGAACCACCAACACAGTGAGCAGCACGGAAGTGAGTGGATCCAGCAGCGTGGCATTACCTAGTGGCAACCAGATGAAACCGACACCTTGATATGCCAACCACCCGGCAGCCAGTGCTTGGCCGGCGAACTTGGTTGGGGAATCTAGCTCGAAGCGGTCATCTAGTAGACCGAGGATCACAATGATGGTTGCAGAGACGAGAACTGCGTTACCCGCCTGGTTGCCTTCGAAGACTGCAGACATGTTGGGCATTTGGCGAGCGAGTAAAAAGCCAGCGAGCAGTCCCCCGAACATTGCCAGTCCACCCCAACGCGGAGTGATGACTTGGTGCACATCGCGGCCACGAATTTCAGCCATTGCGCCTACGCGAATCGCCAGTGCGCGGACCGCGGGCACCAACAGATATGTAACGGCGGTAGCTGCAAACATAGCTAGTAGGTACTCGCGCATGATTTATCGAAGCCTTAGCGCGGGTAAGCCGGGAATTTTGCGGTGAGTGCGCGAACTTCGGCACCTACTGCAGCTGCTTCGGCATCAGTGGTTGCGCGCACTGCACGAGCGATAAGCGAACCAACTTCTGCCATTTCCGCAACGCCCATTCCCTGAGTGGTCACAGATGGTGTGCCAACGCGAATGCCGGATGCGATTGATGGTGGAGCTGGGTCGTAAGGGATTGCGTTCTTGTTGAGCACAATGTTTGCAGCGCCTGCACGAGCTTCAGCATCCTTACCGGTCACACCAATGCCTTGCAGATCCAGCAGCGCGAGGTGAGTATCGGTGCCGCCAGTGATTGGTCGCATGCCTTCAGCTGCGAGTGCTGCGGTCAATGCTTGTGAGTTATCGATGACTTGTTGTGCGTAAGCCTGGTACGCCGGGGTTGCGCATTCGGCCAAGTTCACAGCTTTCGCTGCGACAGCATGCATCAACGGTCCGCCTTGCATCATTGGGAATACGGCTTTGTCGATTGCAGCTGCGAGTTCTTCGCGGCAAAGAATCATGCCGCCGCGC
>JBIKSQ010000163.1:0-3273 GCA_044348555.1 Candidatus Nanopelagicales bacterium
GGCGCCAAAATCACTCAAGGTATAAAGCGCAACAATCAATCCACTGCCAGCCACAGCGAGTCGAATATTCGGCCAAATAACTGACCTAAATGATTCGATTCCATTTCGGCCCAAACTTCGGGCAACTTCTTCAAGCGCTGGATTTGAAAGCAGCAGACTTGCCGAGACTGCGAGAAATACGTATGGGGCAGTACCAAAGCTCAGCACCATCCATGCAGCTGTGAACCCGCGAAAGCCAGATACTGCACTCATCCAACCGAGTGCTGCGATGTAACTTGGAATTGCTAGCGGCAGAACAGCCAGCAGTGTGAAAAGACTCTTAAACCGAATCTCGGTTTTGTGGACCAAGATTGCCTGCAGCACTCCGATTGAGGTTGCAGTCAAAGTCACTGCCAGTACCAGAGCCAGGCTGTTGGTAGTGAGTTCACCAACCCGTTGATTGAATACAAGTGAGAAAAACGTTTCGGCTGGTATTTCGGCAGTGCGAAGAACGATGTAGATCAAAGGTAATGCTGTTATGAATACCCCAAAACCCGCCAACCACAGATAAGTGGTGGGCGGGCCTGATTGAGGTTTTATTGTCAGAGCAATCCTGCTTTGCTAATCATTTCTAGTGTCACTGAGAGAGTCCGAAGATCAGCAAGATCAATGTCAGGCGCTTGGATCTCATCCAATTGCGGGAGATCGGCAGCTGCCGGAATTGATGATAGAACTGAGTATTCAAACGTAGTTTCAACAAAGAATGTTTGTGCGATTTCGCCAAGCAACCAGTTAGCAAAAGTGGTTGCAGCATCGGATTGATTGAGTAATCCAACACCAGCGACGTTGATCAAGTTGCCTGGGTCATTTGCTTCGAACCATGTGATCTCAGATGTCATATTTTCTTCACCGAATTCAGCAGCTCGCTCGTACCAGTAGTAGTGGTTGATTAAACCCGCATCAACTTCACCATTTTCAACAGCTTCTAAAATCAAACTGTTCTTTTCGTAAAGGACACCATTAGTTTTCATGGCAGCTAAGAAGTCAGCTGCCACATTTTCACCTTCAAGTAGTCGAAGCGCAGTTATGAATGCTTGGAATGAAGCGTTAGTGGGAGCAATTCCAATTCGCCCTTTCCAGCTTGGATCCATTAAATCCAAAACAGAAGTTGGGACTTCAGTTACACGATCTGGGTTGTAGCTCAACACGCGAGCCCGGCCGGAAACCCCAACCCAGGTGTTGTCAGTCGATTTGAATGCGTCTGCAACTGCGGATGTATCAACATCTGTAAGTTCAACAAATAAGCCAGCGTCGCTGATTGCTCCAAGTGCTCCAGCGTCTTGGGAGAAGAAAACGTCGGCTTGCCGGTTCTCACCTTCTTCCAGAATCTGCGCGGCCAACTCGGCACTATCGCCATATCGGACCACAACTTCAATGCCGGTTTCTGTGGTGAACTTCTCTAAAAGCGGCGCAATCAGTTCTTCGCTGCGCCCGGAATAAATCGTGAGTGCTTCGGTGTCGGAGACAGGAGTGACCTCGGATGCGCAGGCGCTTAGGGCTAGAACGCCGACTAGTCCTGTGGCGAATGCCAGTTTCCGCTTCATTTTGGGGCTCATTAGGTCGCTTTCTCGATTAGGTAAGGCAAACCTTAGTTGGCTTTAGTTAATTACGCAACTCTTAAGTATCCTAAATACTTGAGGTGCAACGCTGCCTTTTCCTGCCAAAATAAGGCAGTGACGCGATGTTTGATACTCATGGGATCTGGTGAAACCAGCCCAACCATGGTCACAGCCCACCAGCAATGTTTAGTTGGAGTTTCGGCTGATCGGGCCGTCTTTTTGGATACACCTTTTGGGTTTCAAGAAAACGCGGACGATCTGTCTGAGAAGATTTTGACTTACTTTCGAGATTCCGTGGGATCTGAAATTCGACCGCTTCAACTTCGCTCGGTAGATACAGCTGCGTCACAAATTGCTGATGTGCATGCGAGCGTTGCAAATGCACAATGGGTTTTCACAGGACCAGGTAGTCCGAGTTACACATTGAAGATCTGGCAACAAGTTGGCCTTGGCAGCGCGTTCGAAAAGATGCTGGAGCAGGGGACACTTGTCGCAGCGTCTGCAGCTGCATTAACGATTGGTTCGCACACACTTCCGGTTTACGAAGTTTATAAAGTTGGCGATAAACCACACTGGCTTAAAGGTATGAACTTGTTAGAAAGTGTGACCGGCCTGCGTGCTGCTGTGGTTCCACACTTCAACAACAACGATGGCACGAATCACGACACTCGTTTCTGCTACATGGGTGAACAGCGGATGCGCCAACTCGAATCAGAACTACCAGCTGACACTTTTATTTTGGGCGTCGATGAACACACTGGCGTTCGACTCGATCTGGACAGTTCAACAGCGACTGTTTTTGGTAAAGGTGGAATGACAATCCGCAAAGGCAAAGTCGAGCATTACTTTGAATCGGGTGCAGAAGTTACTTTTGCTGAAATCGTGAAGCTTTCAGGTGTTGAGCGTTCACCTGAAGCTCGAGTTGAAGTTGCAGACAAGATTTCTGTCGGTGCGATTGCAGATTTGATTTCTGAAGGAGAAATTGAAACTGCGGTTGCAGCTGTGATTGATGCAAACAATTCAGAAAATGCGGAAGACCGGCTTCAAATCAATTCTGCAATTCGAATGATTGGCAATCTCGCAGCACGTCCGCAGATTGATCGCACTGAAATTGTTCGACCACTTGTGGATGCGATTTTGCAAGCACGAGTTCAAGCTCGCGCTGATAAGCGATGGGCAGACTCAGATCAGCTTCGCGACGCGTTGATTGCTGCTGGTATTGAAGTCCAAGACACGGCAGATGGCACCAACTGGCAGATAGCTGAATAGCAGAACTTCGCTTTCCAAACTTTTTTGTATACCCTATGGGGTATGTCAGCAAACAGTTGCGATCCACACGACGGCCCAGCAAAGTGCACAACCAACATGGGGGAGATTCATCTCCAGGCTGGTGATCTGGTGAGTGCATATCGATATTTCCAACCATTAGCCGATGCTGGAGAAGTTACTGCTATCGATTACTTGATAGAAATCTGCGAAAAAGCTGGTGATGCAGATCGGGCTGAGACTTGGCGCACTAAGAAACTTGCACTTTCAAATTAGTTCCATTTATTTCGAAAAGCGATTGCATCTGATTGCAACTTTGAGTTTCCAGCTTCGAACTTTGTGAGCGACGCTCGCACTCGAGCAAATGCATTCCCCCAAGCAATGACTCGAGCGATGCTTTCGCGTCTTT
>JBIKSQ010000162.1:0-3273 GCA_044348555.1 Candidatus Nanopelagicales bacterium
ACGGAATTGAGCCCGTGATTACTCTTTATCACTGGGATCTTCCACAAACTTTGCAAGACAAGGGCGGCTGGGCAAACCGAGAAATCGTTGATGAATTTGCTTTTTATGCAGCTGAAGTCGTTAAGGCGTTTGGACATAAAGTCTCAAAATGGATAACAATCAATGAGCCGTGGTGCGTTTCGTGGTTGGGTTATATGAGCGGTGTACACGCACCAGGTGTCAAAGATTTGGGTTCAGCTATTGCTGCCAGCCATCACACGGTGATGGCTCATGCAGCTGCGGCAAACGAGATGCGGAAGATTAATTCTGAAATTGAAATTGGCATCGCTTTGAACATGACCAACTACATTGTTGACGATCCAGCTGACAAAGATCTTGCAGACTTGAAAGTCTTGATGGATAGTCATATCAACCGCTGGTGGTTGGATGCAGCATTAAGAGGCGAATACCCAGCTGAGTTAGCATCCGAATATGGCGACAAGTTGTCATCTCTGATTCTTCCTGGCGACTTTGAAAAAATGAAAGTTGCAACCGATTTTGTCGGCGTCAACTACTACTCTGACTCTTTCCTGGGTACACCGCAGGAATCTGACGGCCCAATGTCCGATGGTGGATTGTTCCCCTTCCGGCAGCGTTCGAATGGCACGACTCCTGAGCCAAAGACAGACATGGGCTGGCCAATCACTCCTGCAGGTATTGGCGATCTTTTGATCCGAATTAGTACTGATTGGCCGATGATTGAATCTATCTCTATCACCGAGAATGGTGCTGCATTCGGCGATGAACCAGATGCGACTGGAGAGGTCAACGACCACCGCAGAGTTTCCTACTTAGAGGAGCATCTCAAGCATGTTTCACGGGCAATTGACGCTGGCGCCCCGGTCACCAGTTACTTTGCTTGGTCGTTCATGGACAATTTTGAGTGGGCTGAGGGTTACGCCAAGCGGTTTGGGATTGTCCATGTCAACTTCCAGACCCTTGCCCGCACCCCAAAGCTATCTGCTAAAGTTTTCAGCAACATAGTGCGCAATCACGTGCAGAGTTTGGAAACATCTAAAATCTAGGAGTTTTTATGGGCGGAACACATCAGGCCCGTAAACCCACCTACTCGGAAATCGCTGAGGCAGCCGGTGTCTCGGAAGCTACCGTCTCCAGAGTCTTGAATGACGACCCAAAGGTTCATCCTGATAGAGCTAAGGCCGTTAAAAAGGCTGTTGAAAAGCTTGGATACAGACGAAATCGTGCTGCCGCTGCTCTAGCATCGGGCAAAACCAGTTTGATCGCGATTGTGATTGAAGATGACCTCGGTGTTTTCAGTGACCCATTCTGGGCAACTGTTTCTTCGGGTATCAGCAAAGTTTTGATGCGGGAAGAACTACAGACCATGTTGCTCGTAACGCAAACTGACTTGGTTGATAGCCCCACAGCCAGATTTCTAGATCGCGGTGAAGTTGATGGTGCAATCTTTTTCCAAATGCATGAAGACAATCTGGTTCGGAGCCTTGCAAAAAAAGGAATTCCAGTTGTAATGACTGGTCAGCCTTTCACTCCAGGCGCCTTTGTATTTGTGGATAGTGATAATAAGGATGGTGGAAAGATTGCTACCGATCACCTGTTCAAAGTTGGCTGTAAAAATGTTGCAATCATCACCGGTGATATTGCGGCAACAGCCGCACGAAATCGTCGTGACGGGTACCTAGAATCGTGCCAAAATCACGGATTCAAGCCACCAAAGTCATTCATCGTGAATGGCAACTGGTCCTTTGATAGTGGTCGCGAGGAGATGCTGAGACTGTTGGCAATGAAAGGCCGGCCAGATGGAATCTTTGCAGCTAATGATCAGATGGCACGAGGTGCAATTGCTGCGATAGAAGAATCTGGATTTGATTGCCCAGGAGAAATTAAAGTCGTGGGCTTCGACGATTCAACTCTCGCAGTTGCTGGTCGACCACAGCTCACCACAGTTCGGCAAGATATCGTGGGGCTGGGCGAGACTGCAGCCCGACTAATGGTGAAGTTATTAGATGGTCAAAATCCAGCTCCAGTTATCTTGAAGACTGAATTAGTCATTCGGGAAAGTGCTTAACCTTTCATCAAAATCGATTTTACATAAGCGAAGAGCGTCACATGCCGTACGCATGTGACGCTCTTCTTCTACGGAAATAACAGCTTGTTTGTTACTTTATTTGACCTTTGCGCTGGTCTTTGAGTAGCTCTTCACAGATCCAGCACTATTTGATGCTGTCTGCAATACCCGAATGAACTTGCCTCTATGTGCGCTTGTCACTTTGAATTTGGACTTGTTGCCCGCACCACCAGAAACCGCTTTGCACTTCAAGCTCGAAGGTGAAGTTGCAGCCGCAGGTGCAGCCTTATCGCATACGTACCAGCGGTATGTAGTTTGAACATCGGAACCAGTGAATACGCCACCTTTTGCAGTTAGGGACTTACCTACTACAGCCTGGCCAGAGAATGAGGCGGCTCTAGTGTTAACCGGCAAAACTGGAGCAACTCCGCCGTTGATGCTGATGTTGTCGAAGTAGTAAACCTGACCATCGTTATCAACAACCTTGTTGGGGAAGTTTGGAAATACCGCTAAGCGGGTGTATTCCCGTGAAGGGTTCCAACTACCCAAAGAAGGTGTGTCGGTTGCAAAGTCGTAGCTCAAGCTGTTCCAGCCTGGCTGGGCAGTCTTGGTGATTTCAACTGCCTGTGCACCACCTACGCTGACCTGAATCATGATTGGGCTAGCAATCTCTAAATCTGAGTAGTACTCAAATGTGATAACTGAAAGTCCTTCAGCGGTGATGCGACGGTTGCTGGAAACAGAATCCATGATGGTCGCGCCAGCCCAGTCCTGAATGGCCTTTGTCATTTCTAGCCCTTTGCCGCTGGCATTTCCTCCAGCTGGGACGGGGGCAGCTGATCCATAGGCACCTTCGAATGAACCAGTTGGACGGTTTTCGGAGGCAAGACCTGTAGCGAGCAAGCTCAAAGCATCGTTGTCTTCAAAAGTTAGATAAGTTGGGGTTGCGGCTAATGCAGCCTGCGCCGGTAGCGCAGTTACCAAGCCAGAAAGTGTGAAGAGTGCGGCAGTTGTAATGCCAATCACTTTACGACCGTTTGATCGGTTTTTCATTTGGGTTCCTTCCACAGATAGGTGGCGAACACCGTCGCATACGCAGCACGATTTGAGGTTCACCTTATTCAGTGCGCACACACTTCCTTCAGATTACAACAATTTTGGGCGGCAAGAAACCGCTTTCACAAAAA
>JBIKSQ010000164.1:0-3244 GCA_044348555.1 Candidatus Nanopelagicales bacterium
ACCGAATCCGACTTAGGGCTGCGGCTAGCAACCGCCTGTAATGCCCGCAGCGCCGTCATTCTGGACTCACAGTGCCCCACCAGCACCTCGTAGGCAGCCGGCCCAAGCAACTCGAGCAACGTTTCACGTTCAGTTATGTAAACGGGTGATGGGGCGTTGTGTGCCTCGGGGTTTGATGTGCAATACCAATGGAGGTCTGCACCACCTTCGCCCCAGCCAGCCCGGGTGTACTCACCGATGGTGATTAACAAACGCTGTTGCCCATCCGAGTGTTGAATCCATTCGTAATCTCGCCGAATTGGTAACTGCCAGCAAACATCAGGCTTGGTTTTTGTGATTGGTACACCTTCGCGATCAGCTAACTGATGCAATGCACATCCACCGCCAGTTTTGAAATCAGATTTATTCAGAAAGATGCAGCCACCTTTTAGGACTCGGGTTTTGCGCTCACCATCTTCATCGCGCTCGGTCCATTTTTCTTTGCCTTCTTTGTAGTTTTGCCAAGTGTCCTTGTTCAGTTTGCTTACATTCTTTTTGACTCGAAGGTAATCATCCTCGTCGCTGAAATGCGCACCGAGTGTGCAGCAACCATTGTCAGGTTTGCCCTCAACGATTCCTTGACAGCCACGACCGTAAATACAGTTCCAGTAGGAGGTTAACCAAGTCAGATCACAGCGCACTAAGTTTTCGAGATCAGCCGGGTCATCGAACTCCACCCACATGCGGGCAAAGTCTTGTTTGAGTTCAGTCATGGGTGCACCCTAAATGCTAAAGGTGAACAATTCGCAGCAGGTGTTTAAATAATGGCTGGCAATAACGTAAGAAAGCCAAGTGGGTTTTGATACGGTTGACACATGACAGAGGGCAGTCCCCTCACAACAAATAGAAGGGCGGTGAATGATGTCAAAGGTTGCATTGATTGGTGTTGGCAAAATGGGAGAAGCCATATTGGCAGGTCTATGTCGAACCTTGTCAGTAAAAGACATAGTGATCACTGCTCGGCGGGCTGAACGAGCAGCAGAGTTGCAGAGCGCATATGCGGTGCAGGTGTTAAGCAACAAAGAGGCTTTTGCTATAGCTGATTACATCTTTGTTTTGGTCAAACCGCATGATGTCATTGCGCTACTTCAAGAAAACTCCCAACACCTACGCCCTGGCACAGTTGTAGTTTCGTTAGCAGCAGGCCTCCCGAGTGCCAAACTTGAGGCAGCTCTGCCTCCAGGAACTGCAGTGGTGCGGGTAATGCCAAATACGCCATCTTTGGTTGGTGAAGGAATGAGCATCATCAGCGCTGGCAGCAACTGCTCGGATGCACAGATGGCTGAAGTAACTGCGTTACTGGAGAGCATCGGAAAAACGGTCACCGTGGATGAGGCTTATCAAGATTCAATGACCGCAATCAGCGGCTCGGGTCCTGCTTACTTCTTCTATGTGGTTGAGGCCATGATTGCAGCGGGCGTGGCAATGGGAATCGATGCAGCAATCGCAAAAGAGTTAGCAGTTCAAACGATTGTGGGCTCAGCTAAGTTACTTTCAGAGACTGGTACTGACCCAGAAGTTTTACGAATGAATGTCACCTCAAAAGGTGGGGTAACCGCAGCAGCGATTGCGCATTTTGATGAAAAAGAATTGAAGCTAATTTTTCAGCAAGCTATCGAAGTGGCGCGAAAACGCTCTATTGAGATGGCATCGAGTTAACTAGTGTCGGCTCCAAAGTTCACGGTAATTGTCGATCCCGACTTGGCAATTTACAAATTCAGTGATTCGCATCCGCTGGATCCAATCCGAGTTTTGAATACCTATGAATTAGCCAAGCCAGTACTACAAAGCCCCGATGTTTTAGTTTCGCGGGCAACCGAACAAGTGACAGCAACTGAATTGGCTGCGGTTCACACGAGTGAGTTCGTTGAGGCAGTTCAGGCCGCAGGAGCTGGTGAATATCGGCCAGGTTTTGGGATTGGAAGCATGGATGTTCCCAGCTTTAGCCAGATGCACGAGGCCGGTCTATTGGTTTGCTCGGCAACCCTTACAGCCACAAAGGCGGTGGCTGGCGGTGGCTCAATCCACGCCGTGAACGTGGGCGGCGGGCTGCATCACGCAATGGCTGCCAAGGCCGCTGGCTTCTGTGTTTACAACGACATTGCGGTAAGTATTCAGTGGCTTTTAGACCACGGATACGAGCGAATTGTTTATATTGATATCGATGCGCATCACGGCGATGGCGTGCAGAGTATTTTTTATGACGACCCAAGAGTTCTCACCATCTCGATTCACGAGTCCGGAAAATCTCTATTTCCAGGAACTGGTGAAGTTCATGAATCAGGTGGACCCAACGCAGCTGCTACATCTGTAAACATTCCGCTACCGGCAGGGACAACTGATGCGGACTGGCTTCGAGCTATTGATGCAATCGTGCCAGAGCTACTCGCGGCATTTGATCCACAACTAATTTTTTCACAGCATGGCTGCGACTCACACTTTTTAGATCCGCTAACACATTTAGAAATCAGCATTGATGCTCAAAAAATTGCTCACGAAATGATTCACAACTTTGCTCACACTTACGCGGATGGAAATTGGATTGCAGTCGGCGGTGGTGGATACGAATTGAAAACTGTTGTTCCGCAGACCTGGACAAATCTTTTAGCAATCGCAACCCATCAACCAGAGTTAGCGATTTATTCCGACGGGGTTGAGGTTGCATGGAAAACTTTTAGTTCGGGGAGAAATCCTGCATCCGAAGTTGATCGAGTAATCATGCAGGTACGCAAAGAAATTTTCCCGCACTACGGATTAATCGTTGATCCAAACGCAAGTTTTTAATCGAACTACATTCATGTAATTTACCCACTGTTTACGTTCTCAATTTGAACCACTACTCTCGCGCACCTGTCATTCGATTTATCAGGAGGCTGTATGTCAGCGACTCGACCACCAATGGTTCAAGAACCTAAATTTTTCACGGTTGCTGAAGTTGCTGCAATTATGCGAGTCTCAAAAATGACGGTGTACCGGTTGGTGCACGCTGGAGATATGCCAGCAATTCGAGTCGGTCGCTCATACCGAGTGCCCGAATCAGCTGTAACAGACTTTTTAAAGGGTGCATTCCACGTCAGCGCATAGCCGATTAGAGGTCTAGCACCGCTTACCCTTAGGCTTAGGTAATCAAGTCAAACAAGAATAGGAACTATTTGTGGGCTCCGTAATCAAAAAACGCCGCAAGCGTATGTCGAAGAAGAAGCAC
>JBIKSQ010000165.1:0-3229 GCA_044348555.1 Candidatus Nanopelagicales bacterium
TGGTGGAAATCTAATTTGTTTCATCATTGGACCAATAAAAGATCTTGGACTAGACGCACTGAGCATTAAAGCTGCTGCTCCTGAAATTTCATCACTGGTTGCAGCCGCAACCGCAATCACCGACTTGCCAACTCTCATTGAAAATTCTACAAATCAACGCAAGTGGATCGAACAGTTCGCTGAAGGTTTAGAAAATGTTGATTCAATCAAAGTTCTGGAAAATCTTGGGCCTTCCCTGCCACATATTCTTACGTTTGTGGTTGAAAACATTGAAGCTGAATTTTTAGCAGCTGAACTAGACCGACGCGGATTTGCGGTTGGAGCCGGTTCGGCCTGCGGTATCGATTCCGGACAGAGTCACGTTCTAGCCGCAATGGGAATGGAAAACGTTGCGAACATAAGAATCGGACTGCCTCAGGTTGCGAGACAGTCCGATCTTGAAAAATTGTTATTAGAACTTCCAAGTGCAATTTCCGCGGTTCGAAACTAGTTACGCGGAATTACAGGCGCGGAATTAGCAGAAAGACTTTCCACAGCCACAGCCACCAGCTGCGTTTGGATTTTCAATCTTGAAACCAGATTCATTGATGGAATCAACGAAATCGATGGTTGCGCCGTTTACGTGTTCGGCACTTGCGGCGTCGACTACAACATCAACACCTCCGAAAGTGGCGACAACGTCACCATCAATTTTGGTGTTGTCGAAGAACAAGTCGTACTGGAATCCTGCGCAGCCACCTGGTTTTACGGCCACTCGAAGTGCCAGCGCACTATCGCCTTCGGCTTCAATTAGTGCCTTAACTTTTGCGGCCGCTGAATCTGTTAAGAGCAGTCCCTTTGTTTGAGTGCTGTCCATGAGTTCTCCTTTTACTTAAATCCGTACCCTGACTTTAACGCAAGCACAGAAAAAAGCATTCCCAAATCGCTTAACCCCAGGTACGAGCGGCCCGAGCTGCAAGTTTGCAGAGGGTCTCGGCCGGGTGATCAAGACTAGATTCGAACCCAAAGTAGTCAGCCATCGCATAAACACCATGTACGCCAAGATTCTGGCATTCCCGTAAAGAGAGGTCATTTTGTCCAACCAAGGCCAGCAGCGGTAAACCATTTGAGCGAGCTAGATCTGCCACTCCCGTCATGACTTTTCCAACTTCAGATTGCCAATCCAGCCGGCCCTCCCCCGAAATAACCAGTTGAACTTTCTGCGTTAATTCAGCCAAACCCGTGAGCTCGATGACTTTAGTGATTCCAGGGAATCGTTCTGCCCCAAGCCAAAACAGGGCGTAGCCGATTCCGCCTGCTGAACCTGCCCCCAACGTGACAGCATGATTCTTGCCATCTGCTGCGCGGCCTAGTTTTGCTGAAAACAATTGGTGTATCTCATCAATTTCTGCAGCAACTTCAGCACTCGCACCTTTTTGCATCGAAAAACCGAGCCCTGCACCGCGCTTGCCAGTTAATGGAACGTCAACGTCAGTTAGAAATTCAATTTTCAAATTTGATAACACATTGAGCGATTGATTCCACTCAAAGTTTTCTATGTGAGCCAGATCGGAAACCCCTTTTGATAAATCAACGTTTGCCGAGGCCCCAAGGGCTGCGAGCATGCCGGCACCAGCGTCCGAAACTGAAGTTCCACCCAAGCCAATCGAAACGATCGATATTGATTTGTCGTTAGCAATTTCCAGAAGCAACTGGCCAACCCCAAAGCTGCTGGCTGACATTGCAGCGGTTCCATCTTTCTTCGAGTTTTCAATTCCACAAACTTGGGCTACCTCAACATAAGCGCGTTCAGCTTTTCGCAACCAGACAACTTCACGCTCTTCACCAAATGCTCCCTGAACGGATGCCGAGATGTACTCACCACCGATTGCAGCATGGACAGTTTCAAGAAATCCTGGTCCACCATCACTCAATGGGACCAAAATGAACTCCGAGTCGGGCTTAGTGCTGCTCCAACCAGCAACAATCGCATCCGCAGCAGCACTGGCTGAGAGGGTGCCACCGAAGGAGTCTGGGCAAACCAAAATTCGCATTGGCGAACCGTATGACATAACTTCGTGGCAGACTTTGCAGATGACCAATGAGTTTGCCGAACCCACCTCATCCGCACTAGCGCTGCTATTGAACTCTGGTGTCGCTGATCTGGAGAGTGAGCGCGGAGTTTCCTGCCCAGGTGAATTGCCCGCAGCCAGCGATCCTGACCTTGTAGAGCGAGCAATCGCCGCAAAGGCCGCGCTTGGTTCCCGAGTTTTTGTGCTTGGACATCACTATCAACGCGATGAAGTAATTGCGTTTGCGGATGTCACTGGTGATTCTTTCAAGCTAGCTCAACAAGCTGCGGCCCGACCTGAGGCAGAGTTCATAGTTTTTTGCGGTGTGCACTTCATGGCCGAGAGTGCCGACATTCTGACGAATGACAATCAAAAGGTGCTCCTTCCGGATCTAGCTGCTGGCTGTTCGATGGCCGATATGGCTGCCGCTGATCAAGTGGATGCAGCTTGGGCCGTCTTTGAACGACTTGGTGTTGCGAATGACATCACGCCGATCACCTACATGAATTCAACAGCAGCCATTAAAGCTTTCACTGGCAAAAATGGTGGAGCAGTTTGTACATCATCGAATGCTGAAAAAGCATTGCGGTGGGCCTTTGAGAAAAAATCTAAAGTTTTCTTTCTGCCAGATCAACACCTCGGACGCAACACTGCGGTTGCCCAACTCGGCTTGGAACTTTCTGACTGTGTGGTTTACGACCCATACAAACCTGATGGTGGCTTGAGTGAAACTGAAATTCGCGAAGCCAAAGTGATTCTCTGGCGAGGACACTGTTCGGTCCACGGAAGATTCACTGGCCAGAACGTAATTGATATCCGAAAAGAAATTCCAGATGTCAATGTATTAGTGCACCCCGAATGCAAATACGAAGTTTGTTCTCAGGCAGATTTTGTTGGCTCCACTGAATACATCATTAAAAAAATTGAAGCAGCACCTGCAGGTAGTAAATGGGCGATTGGAACCGAACTGAATTTAGTTCGGAGATTAGCTAAGGCAAATCCCGACAAACAAATTACTTATCTCGATAAAACAATCTGCTATTGCTCAACAATGAATCGAATCGATTTGCCGCACCTCGTGTGGATTCTCGAATCTCTGCAACTAGGTCAAGTGAACAACGTCATAACCGTTGCCGACGAGGAAAAACACTGGGCTAGAATTGCCCTAGAGCGCATGC
>JBIKSQ010000166.1:0-3221 GCA_044348555.1 Candidatus Nanopelagicales bacterium
AAGGATCGTTCAATTGTTGTGGCCCGAATCAATGGTGAACTGCGAGACCTCAGTACCCCGCTTGCCGATGGTGATGAGGTGGAGCCAGTTTCAGTGGAATCAGAAGATGGCCTAGCCGTACTTAGGCATTCCACTGCGCACATCACAGCGCAAGCGGTCCAGAGCCTGTTTCCCGATTCAAAGCTTGGAATTGGACCATTCATCAAAGATGGCTACTACTACGACTTCAAAACTGAAATCCCGTTTACGCCGGATGATTTAGTAGCGATTGAAAAAAAGATGGTCGAGATTCTGAAAAGTGGCCAGAAATTCGTCCGCAGAGTGGTTTCGGAATCAGCAGCGCTTTCCGAGTTGGTCCACGAGCCTTTCAAGATTGAGTTAATCGGCATCAAAGGTGCTCAAGATGATGATGTGATGGAAGTTGGTGGTGCTGAACTTTCAATCTATGACAACGTCAATTTAAGAACAGGTGAATGTCTCTGGGGAGATTTGTGTCGCGGCCCGCATGTTCCGGATACTCGTTACCTACCGACTAATGCATTCAAACTTATGCGAACGGCAGCTGCTTATTGGCGGGGAAGTGAAAAGAATCCGCAGCTGCAAAGAATTTATGGAACCGCCTGGGCATCAAAAGAAGATTTGAAGACTCATCTAGATCGATTGGCCGAAGCTGAGCGACGTGACCATCGTCGACTAGGTGCAGAACTGGACCTGTTTTCCTTTCCAGATGAAATTGGTTCAGGTCTAGCAGTATTTCATCCAAAAGGTGGAATCGTCCGTCGGGCAATGGAGGATTACTCCCGCCTTCGCCATGAAGCGGCCGATTATGAATTTGTTTATACGCCGCACATCACTAAGTCGAATCTTTTTGAAACATCAGGGCACTTAGATTTCTATAAAGATGGCATGTTCCCGCCGATGAAACTCGATGAGGAACTAGATGCTGAGGGCAACATCAGGAAACCAGGTCAGGACTATTACCTCAAGCCGATGAACTGCCCGTTTCATAATTTGATTTATCGCAGCCGAGGCCGCTCATATCGCGATTTGCCAATTCGACTTTTTGAATTTGGCTCGGTTTATCGTTACGAGAAAAGTGGAGTAATCCACGGGCTGACTCGAGTGCGTGGGATGACTCAAGATGACGCGCATATTTATTGCACTCGCGATCAGATGCAGGACGAGCTGAAAAATCTGCTTCAGTTTGTTCTCAACTTGCTGCGTGATTATGGACTTGATGACTTTTACCTCGAGCTATCAACGCGGAATGAAGAAAAGTATGTGGGCTCTGATGAAGATTGGGCTGAGGCTACGAAAGCTCTAGAAGAAGCGGCCGCAGCAAGTGGTCTCGATTTGGTGCCAGATCCTGGTGGGGCAGCTTTTTATGGTCCGAAGATTTCAGTTCAAGCAAAAGATGCAATCGGCAGAACGTGGCAGATGTCAACCATTCAAGTGGACTTCCAATTGCCGCAACGCTTTGACTTGGAGTACACCGCAAGCGACGGTAGTCGGCAACAACCAATCATGATTCACCGCGCCTTGTTTGGTTCGATTGAACGGTTCTTTGGAGTTCTACTAGAACACTATGCGGGCGCCTTCCCGGCATGGTTAGCACCCGTTCAGGTGGTTGGAATTCCAATCACGTCAGAACATGTCGGTTATCTCGATGAGGTAGCTATTGCGCTGAAGAAACATCAGGTTCGCATCGAAGTTGATGCTTCTGATGAGCGAATGCAAAAGAAGATTCGGACAGCCCAGTCTCAAAAGATTCCATTCATGTTGATTGCTGGAGATGATGATGTTGCAAAAGGCGCTGTCTCATTCCGCTACCGTAATGGCGAGCAGAAAAATGGCGTTTTGATTGCTGATGCAATTGCCGAAATCGTCGAAGCCGTTAAGTCGCGGAAGTAGGCAGACATGACATCAGCTTGGGAACAACTTTGGGCACCACACCGGATTGAGTACATAAAAGGTGGAACCCAGCCTCATGCTGAGGATTGCCCATTCTGTCGAATTCCAGAAGGCGATGATGTCGCGGGATTGGTAGTACACCGAGGCGAGTCAGCGTATGTCGTAATGAATCTTTACCCTTACAACACGGGTCATGTTTTGGTTTGTCCATATCGTCACTTTGCGGACTACACCGAGGCCACCGATGCTGAGACTAAAGAGATTGCGGAACTTACTCAAAAAGCAATGCGCGTTATTCGAAAAGTTACAGGTGCTCATGGTTTCAATATTGGAATGAATCAGGGAGCTATTTCTGGCGCTGGAATTGCTGATCATCTGCACCAACATTTGGTTCCTCGCTGGAGTGGCGATGCAAACTTCATGCCAGTCATTGGAGGCACAAAAGTAATGCCACAACTTCTTGGTGACAGCCGTGCGATGCTAGCTGAGGCTTGGCGCGATGCTTGACAATTCAAAGGCCCGTTCAATTGCTGCATATGTTGTTGATCCGATTGCCAAGAGATTGCTGGCAGCTGGAATAAAACCAAATCAAGTAACTGTATTTACGGCTTTCACGAGTTCGGCAATTGTTATTGCTACCTGGACTCAGGGACACTTTTGGATTGGGTTTTTGCTGAGTCTTCCATTTGTCTTTGGGGACCTGATTGATGGAACCATGGCACGACTCAGTGGCACTGAGAGCAAGTTCGGCAGCTTTCTCGACAGCGTGTTGGATCGAGTGACGGATGCTGCAATCTTCGGCTCGCTGGTTTTTTACTTTGCATCCACTGGTGACACAACTTCTGCTGCATTGGCCACCTGGTCGTTAGCTACGGCAATCATCATCTCTTACATCCGCGCAAAAGCAGATGCTGTTGGAGTGGATTGCAAAGTTGGAATCATGGAACGTTCAGAGAGACTGGCAGTGCTTGCGTTGGCAGTAATTTCTCTGCAGTTTGGATACGAGCCAGCACTATCTGTTGCTGTGCTTGTGCTTGCCGTCATGAATTCGTTTACGGTTGTTCAACGTCTGAAGCACGTGAGCCGAGTTTTAAATGAAACTCGCTGAACGCATTTCACTGATTGGATTTAAGTCCGCATGGTGGGCTGGCTCCAATCTTCCAAAGTCGTTTTTAGTAACGCTCTTTGTGGGACTTGCCAAGATTGGTGTTGCAAAACAGCCCCCGAGTTTTAAGCAGCTGAAATTCAACATAGCTCAGGTTTTAGCAGAGCCGATTGATTCTGAAACTGTTGCAAAGATAAGTCGAAAG
>JBIKSQ010000167.1:0-3208 GCA_044348555.1 Candidatus Nanopelagicales bacterium
CAGCATCTTGCAGATGCTGAAGTAGTGGCAGAATTGCGAACGCGTTTAGTTGAGTGTTACAAATACTTGGAGCAGCTATGAGTTCATCAGTTAATCAAGGTCGGGCAATTGTGCGGGCCTTATTGAGACATGGTGTGCGCCAAGCAGTTGTGTCGCCAGGTTCACGAAATGCGCCACTTTCGATGGCATTGGCTCAAGCCGATGCAGTGGGGCTATTCAAGCTTTACACACGAATTGATGAGCGCACTACTGCGTTTACCGCACTTGGTATGGCAAAACGGCAGCTGCGACCTGTTGTTGCAATCACAACCAGTGGCACGGCCGCAGCGCATCTTGCGGCTGCCGCCTGGGAAGCCAGCGAAGCTGGAGTGCCACTGATTTTGATCACTGCCGATCGGCCACCGGAGTTACGAGACCGCGGCGCAAACCAAACAATCTTGCAAGAAGCAATGTTTGGGGATGCGGTTCGAGCCGAGTGGGATTTGCCGCTTGCTGCTAATCAACCAGATGACTTGTATTGGGAACTAGCAATCGCAACCGCTATTCAAACCGCGATGGGCGATGACTTCACAGCGCCAGGCGCAGTTCATTTAAATCTTCCGTTCGCCGAACCATTGGTCTCACCAGATTTTGATGCGAGCTGGTTAACAGGTGCTACACCGGGCGAAGTGGAGTTGCCGAAAAATCCAGAGCCAGTTTCATTACGAGAATTGTTAAAAGCTGAAAAAGTAGATCCTGAAAATGCCAAAGGTGTGATTGTGATTAGCAGTCCACTATCAGCTGCAGCAGCAATCAAACTTGGTCGAGAATTGAAGTGGCCAGTGTTGGCAGAGCCAGGCTCAAACGCTCGCACGGTTGGAGTTGGAATTCAAAACTACGCAACCGCGTTTGCAAATCCTGAAATAGCCGATGCGCTGCAAGCAGATGTTGTGATCACTGCTGGTCGGTTTGGTTTATCCAGAAGTGTTAATCGATACGTGCAAAATGCAAGCTTGCACATCGCAGCCGGCAAGTTTCCGCTCGATGCAGATCCGTTTGCTTCAGCAAAGCATCACATTCTGCAGATTCCAGATGCCGACATCCCCGCCGCACCAGCCGAGTGGTTAGAGCTTTGGCATTCGAAGATTCCACAACCCGAAACTCCAAGCGAGTGGGGAATGGCTGCTGCTGTTAGTGAAATCGCAAAACACACTGACACCACAGATTTAGTCTGGTTTGCAGCATCCAGACTCGTGCGAATTGCAGATGCGCACTGGCCGATTGATCATCTGGCGATGCAATTAATGAATCGCGGCACCAACGGAATTGATGGATTGATTGCTAGCGCAACTGGCGCAGCGTTGGTTCATGTTGGCCAAACCCGGTTGCTCATCGGTGACATTGCTTACTTGCATGACTTGAGTTCATTGGCGTTGCCGAGCACGGAATCCAAACCGAATTTGCAAATCATCGTTTTCAACAACCATGAGGGACAGATATTCCGCGGACTAGAACAAGGCGCTGCAGAATATGAAGAAGTTTTCGATCGAGCTTTCGGAACACCGCAACATCATGACTTGAGGGCGGTTGCAACCGCTTTAGGTTGGGATGCTGAGGTGGTTAGCAATCTAGCTGAGTTAACAAATGCGGTTTCTAAATCAGGGCCGCGAGTAATCGTGGTTGAACTTTAAAAACTAATCCCGCCGCAATGCGTAACGCATTGGTTCGAGTTTTGCGTTTGATTCGGCTAGTTCAGTAACTGGGTCCGAACCGGCAACAATTCCACAGCCAGCGAAAAGTCGAATGCGGCGGTTGTCGTCAGCATCAATTTGACCACAACGCAAAGCAATCCCGAATTCACCGTCACCGTTTGCGTCCATCCAGCCAACTGGGCCCGCATAACGATCTCGATCCATGCCTTCGAGGGTGCGAATCAAATTTGCAGCACGTTCGGTTGGAGTGCCACAGACTGCGGCGGTCGGATGTAAAGACGCAATCAACGAAAGCACTGGCACGTTGCCAGCAAGCCTTCCGTGAATATCAGTAGAGAGGTGTTGCACGTTTGCAAGCTGCAGTAGCTCCGGATGTGAAGGTACGTCTAAGTCGGTGCAATGCGCGGCTAATGCTTGGGCAACCGAACTCACTGCGTATTCGTGTTCGGCTTGATCTTTGTCGGATGCCAACAAACGTTCAGCCAGGTTGACATCTTTGTCGTGGTCTTTATCGCGCCGAATAGTTCCAGCTAGGACTCGCGAAGAAACTAAATCATTGTGCCGCTTGACTAGAAGTTCGGGAGTCGCGCCAACCAAACCATCAACCGCAAACGCCCAACATTCTGGATAACGATTAGCAAGGCGGGTCAACAAGTTTCTGGTATCGAGTGGTTCGTTTGAATGCGCAACCACATCGCGGGCTAAAACAATTTTGTCGATTTCGCCGCGATCAATTCTTTCAACAGCTTCGCCCACTCGACGTTGCCAAACCGACTCAGGCTGGGTGCCCTCTTCCCAAGTCACTTCACCAATCGGGTAGGCCGCATCTCGTTCAGTAATCCAAAACTCAGCTTCTGATAGGGGTTCGTTTTGATCTTGAATAATCGTTAACCAAGTCACACCGTTGCGACGTCCAACCACAACGCGAGGAACCACTACGACAGATCGGCCCGGCTCAAAAGCGAAAGATGCGAATGCAACCATTCCAGTTCCACTCAGCCCCACTGGATCGTTAATGGATGCAGCTTTGACAACATCAGACCACCAGCGTTGCGCCCTTGAGAACCGCTCCCGACCGCGGACAACCAATCGGGTGGCTTCACCCCAACCAACTAGCCCTTCACCATCGAGTACCCAGGAAACTCCGCCGTGTGCAGGCAATAGTTCAAGCAGGTTTGTGGTGGCATAAAAATGGTCGTTCGGCAGTTGTCGGGTGATGCTCTGCAGATCTGGAACCGCTGCAGGGGCGATGATGTCGCTGGCCAAACTCATTTGTGAAGGCTATTGCAACTAGCCCAAAGCCACACTCTGACGAAAGTCCTAAAAGTGTGACTTTGCCCATGCGGCATAGGCAAGTGTTTTCTGCCACAATCCGTATGTGACCTCCGAAAAGCCATTCCGTGCCAATCTCGACAAGCAGCCGACTGATGTTGCGAAAATGTTCGACACTGTGGCAAAACGCTATGACTTGGTCAACGACGTACTTTCTTTGGGCCAGGCGCGCTTATGGCGGCGGG
>JBIKSQ010000168.1:0-3207 GCA_044348555.1 Candidatus Nanopelagicales bacterium
CCGTGACGGAACGGGGCGGAAAGGCCGGCTCGAGTGTCAGCAAAACTACTGATTTCGTAGTGATTGGTGAAAACGCAGGTTCCAAAGCCGCTAAAGCCGAAGAGTTCAAGCGGCCGATTCTCGATGCTGCTGGCTTTGAGGTCTTGCTACACCAAGGACCTGAAGCGGCGGCCGCAATTGCGCGATGATGCTCGGGCTTAAGCCTGCATCTAGAATTCACTCCATGTCAGCAATCACCCGTGCAGAAGTGGCACACCTTGCCAAACTCGCCCGGCTGGATCTCAGTGAAGCAGAGTTGGATCACTACGCGACCCAACTTGATGTCATTTTGGGTGCAGTCGCCAGAGTTAGTGAGGTAGCAACCCCTGATGTTGCCCCCACAAGTCATCCAATCCCAATGACAAATGTCTTCCGTGAAGATGTTCGCCATCAAACTCTCACCGCTGAAGCTGCGCTTTCGGCAGCCCCTTCGGTGGAAGACTCCCGCTTCCGGGTTCCCCGGATTTTGGATGAGTCATGAGTGAACTAATCAAACTTGATGCCGCGACGATTGCGGCAAAGATTTCCAGCGGCGACGTTTCAGCTGTTGAGGTAGCTCAGGCACATCTTGACCGAATCACTGCAGTGGATGCAAAAGTCCATGCGTTTTTGCACGTTGACACTGAAGGTGCGCTAGCGCAGGCAGCAAAAGTGGATGCCAAAAGAAGTGCTGGTGAAAAACTTGGCCCACTAGCCGGTGTACCTCTGGCGCTGAAAGACATTTTGGCAATCAAAGGTCAACCAACAACTTGTGGTTCAAAAATTCTTGAAGGCTGGATACCGGCCTACAACTCCACAGTCGTCAACCGCTTACATGCGGCAGACATTGTTATCTTGGGTAAAACCAACATGGACGAATTCGCGATGGGATCTTCAACCGAATACTCGGCATACGGTCCAACCCACAATCCATGGGATTTAGATCGAATTCCTGGTGGTTCAGGTGGCGGTTCCGCCGCAGCCCTTGCGGCTTATGAAGCACCACTGGCAATCGGCACTGACACTGGCGGATCAATTCGCCAGCCAGCCGCCGTAACCGGAACTGTTGGCGTGAAGCCAACTTACGGTGCAGTGTCCCGCTTTGGTCTGGTGGCGCTTGCATCATCACTGGATCAAGTCGGTCCATGTGCTCGCACTGTTCTGGATACAGCTTTATTACATGAAGCCATCGCTGGATACGACCCAGCCGATTCAACTTCCATTAATCAGCCAGTTCCAAACGTGGTTGCAGCAGCTAAACGCGGCGATGTTAAAGGTTTGAAAATTGGTTTGATTAAACAACTCAGTGGCGAGGGATACCAGGCTGGAGTTGAGCAGCGTTTCCAGGAAACTGTAGAAATGCTTGAAGGACTCGGCGCTGAAATAACAGTTGTTGATTGTCCAAGTTTTGAATATGCGCTCGGTGCTTACTACTTGATCTTGCCTTCTGAATGTTCTTCAAACCTCGCAAAGTTTGATGGCATGCGCTTTGGATTGCGTACCGGCGATGACAGCAACCGCTCGGTTGAAGAAGTCATGAGTATGACTCGTGCTGCTGGTTTTGGGCCAGAAGTCAAACGTCGAATCATGCTTGGCACCTATGCGCTGTCTAGCGGTTACTACGACGCGTACTACGGCTCGGCTCAGAAAGTTCGCACCTTGATTTCGCAAGACTTCAACGCAGCTTTTGAAAAAGTAGATGTTTTGATTTCTCCAACCGCACCAACCACGGCATTCAAACTTGGTGAAAAGGTGGATGATCCGCTAGCGATGTACCTCAACGACGTAGCGACAATTCCAGTAAACCTTGCAGGTAACTGTGGAATGTCGCTCCCGATTGGATTAGCACCTGAAGATGGCATGCCAGTCGGCTTGCAGATCATGGCGCCAGTGATGGCTGACGATCGACTTTACAACGTCGGTGCGGCTGTCGAAGCTGAACTGAAATCTCGTTGGGGACACTTATTGATTGCGGAGGCACCAGCGCTATGAGCACTGAAACCGTGATGGATTTCACCGAAGCACTTTCAAAGTTCGATCCAGTGATGGGCTTGGAAGTTCACGTTGAACTAAATACCCAAACCAAGATGTTCTGTGGCTGTCCAGCTGAATTTGGCGGCGAACCAAACACATTTGTTTGCCCGGTTTGTCTTGGACTTCCAGGTGCGCTACCGGTTGTAAACGGCAAAGCAGTGGAATCTGCGATTCGGATTGGGCTTGCACTCAACTGCGAAATCGCTGAATGGTGCCGATTCGCTCGCAAAAACTATTTCTATCCAGATATGCCAAAGAACTTCCAGACATCTCAGTATGACGAACCAATCGCATTCAACGGCTACTTAGATGTTGAATATGAAACCGATGAAGGCCCAAAGACTTTCCGGGTTGAGATTGACCGCGCACACATGGAAGAAGACACTGGAAAAGCCAGCCATCAGGGTGGCGCCACTGGCCGGATTCATGGAGCGGACTACTCGTTGTTGGATTACAACCGCGCGGGCATTCCGTTGATCGAGATTGTGACCAAGCCACTCGAAGGTGCTGGCAAGTATGCACCTGAAGTAGCTCGGGCTTACGTTTCCGAGTTACGTAACTTGTTGCGTGCTCTTGGTGTATCAGATGTGCGAATGGAACAGGGTTCGCTGCGTTGCGATGCAAACCTTTCTTTACGTCGCACTCCAGCGGACAAATTTGGTACTCGCACGGAAACCAAAAACGTGAACTCATTGCGGTCGATTGAACGTGCAATTCGTTACGAAATCACACGCCAAGCAGCTGCGATTGAAGTGGGAACCAAAATTATTCAAGAGACCCGTCACTGGCATGAAGACACTGGTGTCACGACTTCGGGTCGAGTGAAAGAAGAAGCTGAGGACTACCGCTACTTCCCAGAGCCAGACTTGGTGCCGATTGCTCCGAGCCGTGAATGGGTAGAAGAACTTCGTGGAACATTGCCTGAAAATCCATCAGAGCTGAAGGCACGTCTACAAGTTGAGTGGGGTTTGAGCTCGCACGACATGTCATCGGTGATTAACGCAGGTGCACTCGAATTAGTGCTTGCCACGATTGAAGCTGGTGCACACCACGCAGCTGCTCGTAAATGGTGGTTGGGTGAACTTGCCCGCCTAGCAAACGAGCGGGGAGTGGAACTTGGAGATCTTCCAGTAACTCCGGCGGCGATTGCTCGCG
>JBIKSQ010000169.1:0-3190 GCA_044348555.1 Candidatus Nanopelagicales bacterium
CCAACAAGCAAAATAGCAACAATGCCTAGAGCGGCTTTCTTAAGAAGGCTAATCACAGGGAAATAGAATCAGAAATCTCAGATGTGTGCTTATCCTGAAGGGCACTTATTCACTTATTCTTTCCACGTGTTCAAAGTGCGTAACATCCTCAAACTCGGATCCACAATCTTCGGCCTGAGTGCCTTACTTCTACTTTTTCTACCGAATTTATTCCTGGAGTTACTGAATCTCAATTCCGATTCGGATAGCCTCGAGTGGTCAATGAGAATGATTGGCGTGACACTGGTAGCTCTTGCTGGCAACATGTGGTTCAACTCCGAAAACGCAGATGATGCAACCGTACGTAAGGTTGCGATGGTTATGGCCGTGTCTGCTACATCGCTTGGCGTATTGACACTAGCGATTCCATCTGAAAAAACATTGTTTACGTACTTATATGCAGCAATCGGATTTGCTTTTGGTGCCGCCTATCTACTTGCAATTAGTAAAAAAAGAATTTGATTTCAATAACTTCAAAAAATTAAAAGTTCAAATTCTCAGGAACTGTGTATGGAATCTTTTCAGTGTTCCAAGACAACCAAATTTTGTCTGGTTCAGAATAGTTATAAGGCTGCGTCGGCATATCAATTACAAAAACTTCTTGGTCAGTGAGATTAAGTGCCAGATGCCACACCCCAGCTGGAATTTTGAGCTTACGGTTTCCATCTTGTGACAATTTTATCTCTTGCACGATGCCGTATGTAGATGAGGATTTTCTAGAGTCAAATAAAACAACTAGTACTTCACCAGCGATTAAACAGTAACGATCATCTTTATGCAGATGGGCTCCCCAACCCTTCATCGTTCTAGGGAGAATGGTGTAGCAATGACCAAAAACTAGTGGTTCTTCAAAAACTCCAGTTTGTCCACTAAAGAATTCAAATACCCGTCCTCGATGATCTACGTGTTCAGTAACTTTCTCGACCATAACGCCATCTATTTCCCCTAAAGGTGAAGGGGAATCTGGCTGGAATTCTGGAAACCCTAAATCTATTTCATGCATAAGTTTAGAATACTTTGCCGTTGTCAGAAAATAAAAAAACTTACTCAACTCGTTAGTAAACCTAATCGCTGGTGATACCTTGGACACATGACTGAAGAGCTCCCCTTTCGTGTGGTGCGGAACTACGCCAACTTTCAGGTAAGAAAGTATGAGAGCTATGTTCTAGTTCAGTACTCAGGAGAAGGTGACTTCAGTTCCGTCACCTCGCGGGCTTTCAATCCGCTCTTTCAGTTCATCAGTGGAAATAATTCAACGCAGCGAAAAATTGCGATGACTGCCCCCGTTTTTCAAGAAGAGCCCCAACCGGGAAAGCATCTAGTTTCATTTGTGATGCCAAGTTCCATGACAATAGATGATGTTCCAGCCGCAATTAGACCGGACTTATCGATTCAAGAAGTGCCAGCCCATTTGGCAGCGGCAATCAGATTCAGCGGCGGCTGGAACGAAGACAAGTTTCTTCGTAAATGTTCGCGGCTAAAGGCCGACCTGACAAAAGAAGGCATCGCATTCGAGGGAGATTGTTTTTTCGCAAGATTCGATCCACCATGGAAACCGGGTTTCTTACGTCGCAATGAAGTTCTGATTCGTGTTGCTGGTGCGAGCATCGAGAGCAATGGTTCTGATGTCTAAGGTAGTCGACATTGCAAAGCACCTGCTCCGAATAATTCTGGGTTTATTCATGGTGTCCGCAGGTATCGGTCACTTCAACAACACAGACTCATTCTTAGCTCAAGTCCCACCGTTTTTACCTGCTCCAGAAATGATCGTTTACGTATCTGGAGTCGTTGAGATTCTGCTTGGACTTGGACTGATTTTTCTAGTTAGATACAAAGAGTATGTCGGTATCGCTTTAGCTTTGTTCTTTGTAGTTATTTTCCCTGGCAACATCTCTCAGTATTTAACTGAAACGTCTGCTTTTGGACTTGAAACCGATACTCAGCGATTAGTCAGACTGCTTTTTCAACCGGTACTCATTTTTGCTGCGATCTGGTCCACAAGTTCGTGGACTGAAATCAAATCAATCGTCCTTCGGTTTAATCAAAAACGCCGCTGAAATCCCTGTAAATGTGAGAAAAACACCTTTTTTGTGTCAAAATGCACCTACAAATCGGAGGTCATAATGGCTGTAACAACCCCAATCGAAATTCCACAAGAAAGACTTGCTGGACTTCGTAAGTACAACTTAATTGCAGGTGTATTCCACCTGATTCAAGGTATTGCAATCTTGGTTCTATCGAACGACTTTGCCCTACCTGTTTCTGTCAACTACTTGCTTGATGCGCCAGTTCCGGGAGCAACTTTTCAGAGCGTGCTGCTCTTCAACTTCCCAATTGCTATCGGCGTAGCGATCTTCTCACTCTTGAGTGCAGCAGCGCATTTCTGGATTGTTGGACCGGGCTTTGGTAAGTACTCCTATGGCTTAGCTCGCAAGCAGAACATCGCCCGCTGGGTTGAATATGCAATCTCATCAACACTAATGATTGTTCTCATCTCATTGATCAATGCTGTTTGGGACATCATTGCAATCATTGCTATTGCTGGCGTAAACGTTTCGATGATTCTTTTCGGATGGCTTCAGGAGAAGTACGAAGAGCCTGGCAAGGGTGGACTACTTCCATTCTGGTTTGGTTGCATCGCGGGAATCGTTCCTTGGATTGCAATGTTTTGGCTGCTGTTCTCACCAGGTAGTGACGCTGAAGCACCAGGCTTCGTTTACGGTGTTGTATTTTCGTTGTTCTTGTTCTTCAACTCATTTGCACTTGTGCAGTGGTTGCAGTACAAAGAAATTGGTCGCTGGAAAGATTACCTAGTCGGCGAGCGCACCTACATCACGCTTTCGTTCGTTGCTAAGAGTCTGCTTGCTTGGCAGATCTTTGCTGGAGTGTTGGCAACAAGCGCACTTTAAGTACAACAACAAGAAGGGCACCTCTTTACGAGGTGCCCTTCTTATTATTTAATATTTTATTGGTACGTTTGCAAATCTCCCAAACCATCGATTGAGTAGTAACGAACGTAATCAACTTCAAGATTTGTGCTATTCAAATCAAAGTCGACTGCTCCACCCCAGTGGCCACCCATTGCGACATTGAGAATTAGGTATTGATAATCATCGAACACCCAGTCCGCATCGGTGTTTCTGTAGGTGTA
>JBIKSQ010000017.1:0-12866 GCA_044348555.1 Candidatus Nanopelagicales bacterium
ATTTCAATAACAGTTTCTCAAGCGCCAGATTTGTAGCGCATTTCCACAGTGAGGATTCGTCCACACGTTTCAGGTTTGGAATTCTTGCTGATCCAAACAACAACACACTTTGAATATGCAAATATCGCGTCAACAACTATTAATGCTTTGCGGTTTTGTGCTGGCCTTGGGTGGAGTTGGTTTTGCAGTTTCATGGCTGAACCAGCCGACTGCAATCACTGAGATTCTGGAGCCCACTGAGGGCGCTGTTGAAGTGACTGCTGAATTACTAGTAATCGATGTTCAGGGCAAGATTCGAAATCCTGGAGTGTATGAATTGCCGTTAGGTGCGCGCGTGGTTGATGCAATCAACGCCGCCGGTGGGTTGTTGGGTAAATCGCAAGCGGGCATTAATCAGGCTAGATTTTTAGAAGATGGTGAGCAGCTGATAGTTGGTGAGACTAAATCCAACACAGTTAGTGATGGGAAAATCAACCTAAATTCAGCCTCTGCAATCGAGTTAGAGGCATTACCTGGTGTCGGTCCAGTTTTGGCGCAACGCATAATTCAAGATCGAGAATTGAACGGTTTGTTTAAATCGGTGGCTGATTTAGATCGAGTTTCCGGTGTTGGTCCGCACATCATGCAATCTGTGTCTGAACTTGTAACCGCACAATAGTTTTCAACCTTCGGCATGCGCATTTCTGACTTTCGATTCACTTTCTTGATTGCAGCACTCTGGTGTGGAGAGTTAACTGGTTTTCAAATTGTTACGGGCCAGTTCATCGGTATGTCGATTGCCGGAATACTTTGGATCGCCCTTTTTGTGAAAAAACCAATACTGCGAAACTATTTAGTGATTTCCCTTTTATGTTTTTGGTTAGGTGCTGGGCTTTCGAGTTTCAAATACACTCAGATTCAATCGGTTGAGCTGCCAACAAGTGGATTTGTGACCTTTGAGGTTCTTGAGGACATTCGAGCTATTCCTGCAAGATTCGGACTGGCTGGCGAAATGGAGTACCAGGCCTTAGTCGACGCTGAGTTTGAATCAGTAAGTGCGGGAGATCCAAAACTTCAAACTGCTCCGCTGCTGTTGTCTACAAGTGATTCGGCGATGGCTCAGGCGAGGATCTCGAGTAAGTGGAAGTGCGCCGCTCGAATCACCCAACAGGAACAGCCGCGCAGATACGCCGGCTTTGCGCAATGTGTTGAGCCACCTGAACCGGTTGCTGCAGCAAATCGATTGCAACTTTTCGCTGACATTTTTAGAAATGCATTACGAGATGTCACAAGTGAGCGCTTTGCCGCAGATGCAGCCGCGTTACTGCCGGGGCTGGTTTTGGGGGACACCTCTGCTCAGTCCTCGCAATTAGAAAATTCGTTGCAACTTGCAGGCTTAGGTCATTTGACGGCAGTAAGTGGAGCAAATGTCGCAATCATCCTAGTAGCAATCGAACTTTTGCTACAACGCACTCGGCTCAGTCGCAAGCACCGACTCGTTATCTTGGTGATTGGCGCGTTGTTGTTTATGTTTGTTGCTCGACCTTCACCAAGTGTTGTGCGGGCCACAGCGATGGCTTTGTTTGGTTTAGCGAGTTTGTGGTTGGGCTTTTCAAAAATAAGTTTGCTTTTGCTGAATCTCGCAGTTCTCGGGTTGTTGGTAATTGATCCATTTCTCAGTTCTGCTATCGGGTTCACGTTGTCGGCGTTTGCTACCTTCGGTTTGATTGTGTTGCCCCGACTCTGGGGTGTCTCGGAAGCAGACAGTTTTGCTTGGAAAGCCTTCTCAACAGCACTAGCAGCAGTGTTGGCAACACTGCCAGTTTTGGTGACAGCCGGATTGAATCCCACTTTCGCTTCAGTTCCAGCAAACATGTTTGCCGAGGTGATGGTTGCACCGGCCACTTTGGCTGGAGTGCTGGCTGCAGTTCTGCAATCTCTGGCGGGATTGCCATTTGGGGTGGGCTGGATATTTCATGAGTTAGCCAAACTCGCTGCCGACTTTGGTTTGTTACCAGCTGCTGTGATTGTTTGGATTGCCCAAACTGCAAATGAATCGATATTCCAGGTCGCAGTGCAGTCACGCACGGGATTGCTGTTGGTCTTCGGGATTGGCCTACTCTGGTTTGTCCTGAACCGAATCAGTTTCTCAAACAAGCGAATTGCCGCAATTTGCGTTTTGTTTACAATTTTTGTGTTGTCGGTTGAGACCACATCGTCGAGGTGGTCAAAGAATTGGGATATCGCAGTCTGTGATGTTGGCCAGGGGGATGCTGCAGTCATTCGAATTTCTGACCATCAGGCAGTCTTGATTGATGCTGGTCCAGACGAGGTTGCACTGCTTAATTGTTTACGGGACTTAAACATAACTGAGGTGCCATTTTTTATCGCCAGTCACTTTCACGCTGATCACGTAGCGGCAGTTTCAGTCTTGAAAGATTTTGGGGTTAAAAAACTTTGGATTGCAAAATCACAAAGTCCACTTCCGATGTATGAGAAAGTCATTTCGGAATTGCCGGAAGCGGAAGTAGTTATTCCAAACGTTGGCGCACAAGTTAATTATCCGAATGTCAAAATTCAAGCTTTGCAAGTTCCAGATGGTTTGGTTGAGACTGATTCAGGAACTGCAATAAACGATGCCAGTCTGGTGGTGTTGGTGGAAATCAACGGAAAGCGGATTCTCTTTACTGGCGATATCGAAACGCTAGCCCAAACGACTCTAATGCAGACTTATCCAGAATTGGCCCTCAGTGTTGTCAAAGTTCCGCATCACGGCTCAGCATCCCAAAACCCTGACTTTGCGAGCTGGTCGGATGCGCAACTGGGCTGGGTTTCAGTTGGAATCGATAATTCCTATGGTCATCCAGCCCCAGTTACCTTGAGTTCTTACCGAGCAGCCGGCATTCGGCTTTACAGCACCAGTTTGTGCGGACGGATTGGGCTGCAACTGAATTTTGACAGTGTGGGGGTCATTTCTAATAAATCCTGCGATGCGCTCTAACCTATGGCCATGGCTGACAATGCAACCGCGGTAGTGCTCTTCTCTGCGGATGAGGAGTTTTTAGCCGAACGTGAAATCCTTCGGATCCATCAAACTCTCCGCAAGAAAGACCCTGAGATAGAGCGTCGGACAACCCGGCCAAGTGATGATTCAGCGGCGATGGACTTTCAGTCTGCAGTTTCACCCGGCTTGTTCGGTGGAGCATCGTTGGTCGTCGTCGACCCTGTCGCAGCGAGTGATGAATCACTGCAGCAAGCAATTTTAAGTTTGATAGCAGATCCAACAAACGAAACTTTTGTTTTATTGGTCCATCGCGGTGGTCAAAAAGGCAGCGGCTTTATCAACGCAATTCGTAAAACTGGAATCACTGAACGAAAGTTTGAAAAACTAAAAAGCCGAGACCTCGATGAATTTCTAGTTAATGAATTCAAGCAATCAAAGCGCAAACTAGATCCAGCTGCAATCAAACTACTGCGGGATGCACTAGGCGATGATTTGCGAACCATTGCCGCAGCCGCATCACAGCTTTCTTCTGACATTGAGGGTGATCCAATTTCAGTTGAAGCAATCGCTCAATACTTTGAGGGCATGGCAGCTGTTGCTCCGTACGAAATTGCAGATGCTGTATTCAACGGGCGAGTCACAGAAGCTTTGACATCTTTAAGGTGGGGGCTGGATCGAGATCCAAACCTGGGGCCAGCGCTGGTTGCCACCATGGCGAACAACGTTAGAAGTTTGGTAGCGGTGCAACACGCAAATTCCGCACAAAGCGAAGGTGAAATCGCGCGGCTGGCTGGGGTGCCACCATTTCGGGTACGGGCGCTGAAGCAGCAAGTTCGACATTGGAGTCCCAGGCTGTTGGCGAACGCCGCTTTGAAGCTCACCCAAGCAGATGCCTCACTCAAAGCCGGAGTTATCAACGAGCTTGGGGTGCCTCAAATTCTGGAACCAGCCCAGCGAATCGCGTTGCTTGAGCGAACAATTCTGGATATCGCTCGAATGCGCTCGAACTGACCAAAAAAATTGAGCCCCACCGTTAGGTGAGGCTCAACTTGAAGTTTGGGATTAAAGGGTGTTCACCAATGCGTCAATGCCAGACTTGCGGTTCGCTGCCTGGTTTTTGTGAATGACCTTGTTGCCAGCTGCTTTGTCTAGCTCGCGGCGGGCGATTGCAGCAGCTTCGAGAGCTGCAGCCTTGTCGCCAGCGGCTACGGCTTCGCGAGTCTTCCGGATTGCAGTCTTCAATGCGGACTTAACTGACTTGTTACGTACGCGCGCAGCTTCGTTCTGCTTGTTGCGCTTGATCTGAGACTTGATATTTGCCACAGTGCTGCCTTGTCTTGAGATTTGCGGTGTTTGCTTCAATTACTGAAGTTAGCCCCCCTCTTGAGGAGCGGGCGTAGATTACCTGCAGGAGCCCTGAAAATGCCAATCCAGATTGCAAAGCGAATTCGATTCTGGTTGGTTTCATGCGACACTTCGCCCATAAATCCACCTGCTGCCTGCTGAAATTGACCAAAAAGGAGTCCCGTGTCGTCTAGCGCTGTGCCAGTCGCTGGGGCTACTGACCCCAATTTGATTCGAAATTTCAGCATTATTGCCCATATTGACCATGGCAAATCGACCTTGGCAGACCGAATGTTGCAGCTAACTGGGGTTGTAGATGCGCGCTCAATGCGGGCTCAGTACCTAGATCGAATGGACATCGAGCGCGAGCGTGGCATCACCATCAAGAGTCAGGCGGTTCGGCTTCCATTTAAGGCGGACGATGATGTCACTTACATCCTGAACATGATTGACACACCTGGTCACGTTGACTTCACCTATGAGGTCTCCCGATCACTTGCTGCTTGTGAAGGTGCGGTGTTGTTGGTCGATGCCGCTCAAGGGATTGAGGCTCAGACTCTGGCCAACCTTTACCTGGCGATGGAGAATGATCTCGCAATCATTCCGGTGCTAAACAAAATCGATTTACCAGCCGCTCAACCTGAAAAGTACGCAGCTGAAATTGGCCGGATTCTGGGAGCAGACCCAGAATCAATCTTGCGAGTTTCCGGAAAAACTGGTGTTGGGGTTCCCGAACTTTTGAACAAAATCGTAAAAACAGTTCCGCCACCAGTCGGAGATGCTTCGGCTCCAGCGCGCGCACTAATTTTCGACTCGGTGTATGACACTTATCGAGGTGTGGTCACTTATGTTCGAGTAATCGACGGTTCATTAAATTCGCGGGAGCGGATTTCCATGATGTCGACTGGTACTCAACATGAACTTCTCGAGGTTGGTGTTATTTCCCCAGAACCAGTTCCAGGTAAAGGCATTGGCGTTGGCGAAGTTGGATATCTCATCACCGGTGTGAAAGATGTTCGACAATCCCGAGTAGGTGACACAGTCACTTTGCTAAATCGACCTGCGACGGTTGCGCTCGGCGGCTACAAGGATCCAAAGCCAATGGTTTTCTCTGGGCTTTATCCACTCGATGGCAGTGATTACCCAACCCTTCGCGATGCTTTGGACAAACTAAAACTGAACGATGCCGCGCTGGTTTATGAGCCAGAGACATCTGTAGCACTTGGCTTTGGTTTCCGGTGTGGGTTTTTGGGCTTGCTACACCTTGAGATTGTCCGGGAACGATTGGAACGAGAGTTCAACCTCGAGCTGATCAGCACAGCACCAAACGTGATTTATCGGGTGGTAATGGAAGACGGCACCGAACATATCGTCACAAACCCAAGTGAGTTTCCAAGCGGAAAGATTCGGGAAGTCAACGAACCAATTGTCCGCGCGACAGTTCTAGCGCCAAACGAGTTCGTCGGTACGGTCATGGATCTTTGCCAGACTCGACGCGGAATTATGAATGCGATGGACTACCTCAGCGAAGACCGAGTAGAGCTTCGTTACACCTTGCCTTTGGCTGAAATTGTGTTTGACTTTTTTGATGCGCTCAAGAGTCGCACTCGCGGATACGCATCTTTAGATTACGAAACAATTGGTGAGCAATCAGCAGACTTGGTGAAGGTCGACATTTTGCTCCACGGCGATCCGGTGGATGCGTTCAGTTCAATTGTTCACAAAGACAAGGCCTATTCATACGGGGTTTCAATGGCGGCAAAACTGAAAGAACTAATTCCAAGGCAACAGTTTGAAATTCCGATTCAGGCAGCGGTTGGTGCTCGAGTGATTGCCCGCGAGACGATTCGTGCAATTCGAAAAGACGTGCTTGCAAAATGTTACGGCGGCGACATCAGTCGAAAGCGAAAACTTTTGGAAAAGCAAAAGGAAGGCAAAAAACGCATGAAGGTTGTGGGCCGAGTTGAGATTCCACAAGAAGCGTTTATCACTGCTTTGTCTACTGGCGAATCACCAGATAAAGCTGTGAAGGAAAAGTAGTGCAATTCCCAACTGCTGCTAATCGAGCATTGGGCTTTTACTTGCACGTTCCCTACTGCACAACTCGTTGCGGGTACTGCGATTTCAACACCTACACGAACGTTGAGTTTGAACCAGGAGTATCCCGCGCAACCTGGGTTGACACCGCCAGTCGAGAAATCGAAATTGCCCGCAGAAATTTAGTGGATGCACCAGAAATTTCGACGGTCTTTTTTGGCGGGGGAACTCCAACGCTTTTGCCAGCTCGTGATTTAGTACAGGCGTTGCAGAAACTAAAACTTGAGTTTGGAATCGCAGCCGATGCAGAGATAACCACAGAAGCAAATCCAGATTCGGTAGATCGGGAATACCTGCAGGAGTTGCATGAAGGTGGCTTCAATCGAATTTCATTTGGTATGCAAAGCGCCGTGCCTCACGTGCTTTCGGTATTGGACCGGACTCATACGCCGGGTAAGGCGGCTGAAGTTGTGCAACAAGCTGCTGAAGTTGGCTTCTCGCATATCAACCTCGACATCATTTACGGCTCACCCGGTGAAAGCCTGGCAGACCTGGAAACCAGTTTGAATGCTGTGATTGGCACAAGTGTTGATCACATTTCGGCATATGCACTCACGCTTGAAGCGGGAACAAAAATGGCAGCCCAAGTAAAACGCGGTGAAGTAACGATGCCGGATGACGAGGTGCTTGCTGACATGTATGCGTTGTTGGATGACTCGTTGGCAGCCCAAGGCTTTGATTGGTATGAAGTTTCTAACTGGGCAAAGGCCGGTGGCCACTGCCAACACAATCTGAATTACTGGCAGAATCAAAATTGGTGGGGAGTAGGTCCCGGTGCCCACTCGCATGTAAATGGGATGAGATGGTGGAACGTTAAGCACCCCAGCGCGTGGACTGCTCAAGTGTTGCCTGGCTATGTGCCGGTAGCTGAATTTGAAAATCTAACTGAATCTGAAATTGAACTAGAGAACCTGATGCTTGGAATCAGATTGCGCACTGGTTTGGATGCGCAGAATTTTTCGCCTGAGTTGGTTCAAGGCTTACTGGCTGATGGGTTGCTTGATGCAGATGCAAAAACAGCCGGCACTTTACGATTGACTCGCAAAGGCCGACTGCTTGCCGACATTGTTATTCGAACTTTGAGTTCTTGATTACTTAAGAAGTCGGATAGTTAGCGGATATGTGTAGTACTCACCTTTTGAGGCTTTGACTGCGGCCAGAATTGGGAAAATGATGCCAATCACTGCAACCGCAAACAAAAGCACAAAGCCGATCAATACAAGTATCAAGACTGTGCTGACGACTGCATAAATGATTATAGATATCTGAAAATTCAAGGCCTCAAGTGAATGGGCGCGAACAAAACGAGAATCTTTCCCCTTGATTAAGAACACTAGAAGTGGTGCGATAAAGCCCACGAGCCAAGGGCCCAGATGAGAGGTGATGACGAAAATGTTGTCATCAGCCGATCGCTCAGGCATATCGGAATTGAAATCGCCAGCTGGTGGCGGTGGTGGTGGGGTGAAATCAGACATTTTTCCTCTTTTTCGGTTGAACTGAAGCCTAGCGTTCAACTTTTCACTTTTCGGCAAATCCGTAGAATTAGCACTCAGTAATCTAGAGTGCCAAGGAGGCAGCGTGTTAGATGACCGCAAGCTTTCGGTGCTGCGTGCAATCGTTGATGAGTTTGTAACCAGTCAGGAGCCGGTCGGTTCCAAATCGATTGCCCAACGGCATGTGCTTGGGGTCTCGCCTGCCACGATTCGAAACGACATGGCAGCGCTAGAAGATGGTGGGTACATCCACGCTCCGCATACTTCAGCAGGGCGAATTCCAACCGACAAGGGCTACCGCATGTTTGTGGATCAGTTGGCTGCCGTCAAACCGCTTTCGGCAGCTGAAAGATCTGCAATTGATCGGTTTCTAGCTGACGCAGTAGATCTAGATGATGTCATGTTGCGCACTACCAAGTTGTTAGCACAATTAACCAGACAGGTTGCGGTTGTGCAGTATCCAAGTCTGCGGCTTTCGGTTGTGCGACATGTGGAGCTTGTGTCGGTTTCAGTGAACCGAATTATGTTGGTCATCATTGTTGACACTGGTCGAGTTGAACAACGCATCGTCGAGGTTGCACATGAACTTTCAGCAACAGATTTAGAAGATTTAAAGAATCGAATTAATTCTGCAATAGCCGGCAAGATCTTTAATGAAGTCCCAGACGCACTTGAGCAAATTTCAAATCAAGTTCCAAGCCATCTCGTCGCGATAAATGCAGTTTTGGTGGCTTGCCTCCTAGAGTCATTAGTAGAGAAGGCAGAAGACCGAGTTGTTGTGACCGGTGCAGCGAATCTGGCAAGACACGAATCGGTTGAGCAGATGGCTCCAATCCTGCAAGCGCTAGAAGAAAATGTGGTCTTACTTAAGTTGCTGGGCGAAGCAGCAAGCGATTTACAAGTCACAATTGGCAGCGAAAACAAGTTAGCTTCGCTAAACACAGCGGCAGTCGTGAGCGCGGGATATGGTTCCGAGGATCGGTCGGTTGCCCGATTGGCTGTTGTGGGGCCAACTCATATGAATTACACAACTTCGATTGCATCCGTAACAGCGGTTGCAAGATATGTCGGGAAGATAGTTACAGAGGCAAACAGTGGCAGTTAATTACTATGACGTTCTCGGTGTCTCAGCCGGGGCATCAGCCGATGAAATCAAAAAGGCTTACCGAAAACTGGCGCGTGAACTACATCCGGATGTAAACCCAGATCCTGCAACGCAGGACAAATTCAAAGAGGTCACTGCCGCCTATGAGGTACTTAGTGATCCAGAAAAACGCCGCATTGTTGACATGGGTGGAGATCCACTTGGCAATGGTGGCGGTTTTGGCGGCGGCTTTGATCAAGGATTTGATTTCTCTGATGTATTCAGTTCGTTCTTTGGTGGTGGGGCAACTCGAGGTCCGATTCCGCGAATGCGGCGAGGCCAAGATTCTTTGATCCGAATTGAGATTGAACTTGAAGATGCTTTCAATGGTGTGCAACGTGAAATCACAGTTGATACCGCTGTCGCTTGCAAATCTTGCAAAGGCGGGGGAACCGCTCCAGGTTCGGCTCCCACAACATGTGGCATGTGTCGCGGCCGTGGCCAAGTGCAAAGCGTTCAGCAATCCTTCCTTGGACAAGTGATGACAACCAGAGCGTGCACCGGCTGCGCTGGTTACGGAACTGTGATTGCGCATCCATGTCCGGAGTGCGCAGGCGATGGTCGAGTTCGCACTCGAGAAAAACTTCGCTTCAACATTCCTGCTGGAGTTGAAACTGGAACTCGGATCCAGCTCACCAGCCAAGGCGAAGTAGGTCCAGGGGCAGGGCCTGCCGGCGATGTGTACGTTGAAATTTTAGAAAAGCCGCACAAACAGTTTCATCGCAGAGGGCATGATTTGCACTGCGAGGTTAAGCTGCCGATGACTGCAGCTGCTTTGGGTGTGAGGATTCCAATCGCTACTCTGGCTGGTGACATCGAAGTTGATGTCGCAGCTGGCACTCAAAGTGGCACGGTCATACGTCGCCGTGGTGAAGGTATGCCGCATTTACGCGGAAATGGTCGGGGAGATTTACTGGTGCACCTGGAAGTGCAGACTCCAGTCAAGCTCGATGATGAACAGAAAGAGTTGTTGACTAAATTGGCCGAGATTCGCAGTGAGAATGATTTCATTGGAGAAGTTACATCTGAGAACCAAGGGTTCTTCAGTCGTCTCAAAGATGCGTTCGGTGGTAGGTAATGGGAGCTTCACTATTTCACGTGAGCACTGAACAGCTGGTCAACACTGGTGCAGGTGAATACATCAGGCTGACAGGCGATGAAGGTTTTCACGCCGCAACCGTCCAACGCATTCAAGTCGGCGACAGTGTTCTGCTGGCCGATGGCGAAGGCCGACTTGCTCATGGCAACGTAATTGAAGTACCAGAAAAAGACCAAGTGGTGGTTGAGGTAGTGGCACTCACTGTCGCTCCACCACCGCAGCCGCGGGTAATAGTTGTGCAGGCAATTCCCAAGGGAGACCGGGGTGAACTAGCTGTCGATATGTTGACCGAAGTTGGTGTGGATCTCATCATTCCGTGGTCAGCAGCGCGCTGTGTTGCGCAGTGGAAGGGCGATAAGGAAGCCAAAGGCGTGCAGAAATGGCAGACATCCGCCCGCGAAGCCGCAAAACAATCTCGGCGGCCACGCACTCCACAGATTTCAAATCTTGCAACCACAAAAGATGTTGTGCGCTTAATTACAGAAACCCCACATGCGTGGGTTTTGCATGAGGATGGCGATGTGCGATTGTCCGGCATATCTGTTCCTTTGCAGGGTGATTTGTTGCTCGTGGTTGGACCAGAGGGTGGCGTTTCCACTGAAGAGTTGGAGATGTTCACAGAGGCAGGTGCCCAGGTTGTGCGATTGGGGCCAACAGTTTTGCGAACCTCTACCGCTGGAACGGTCGCGGCCGGCATTGTGATGTCACGCACAACTAGGTGGGCATAAATATGAGTAGCTGTTTGTTTTGCGCAATCGTCGCAGGGGAGATACCCGCAAAGGTTGTTGCCGAGAATGACCGTTTCATGGCGTTTGCAGACATTGCACCAGTAGCACCGGTTCATGTTTTGGCAATACCAAAAACACATTACGCCACCGCAGCCGATTATGTTTCAAACGATTTTGAAGATTTCTCGAACTTCATGTTGTTTCTGACTGAAATTGGAGAGAGTGAATGTCCAAATGGCTATCGAATAGTCTTTAACACTTCGGTAGATGGCGGACAAACAGTTCCCCATGTTCATGGTCATGTGATTGGTGGCCGACAGCTTCAATGGCCACCGGGTTAAGGAAATAATGACAACCAAAACTGCTTCCAGCACGATTGTTGTACCTTCGAGCATTTCGATGGTTTCAATTTTGGGTGCGCGGGATGAGATTTTGCACGCAATTGAAAAGGCAATCCCAAACGTTGACATCTTGGTGCGTGGTAATGAAATTCAGATTGATGGGCCAACCGCCGAAGTAGCTTTGGTCGATCAACTGCTTGCTGAAGTTCAAATCATTGTCCGCACCGGTGCGACCATGAGCCCAGATGCTGCGATTCGGTCAATTGAGCTGCTCCGCTCCGAAAACGAGATGCGACCTGCAACAGTTTTGACTGCAGACATCTTGAGTAATCGGGGCAAGACCATTCGGGCAAAGACACTCAATCAAAAACACTATGTTGATGCGATTGATAACAACACAATCGTTTTTGGAATTGGCCCGGCTGGTACTGGTAAAACTTATTTGGCAGTTGCAAAAGCGGTTCAAGCATTACAGTCCAAGCAAATCAGCCGCATCATCCTCACCAGACCAGCGGTTGAGGCCGGTGAACGGTTGGGCTTTCTGCCTGGCACCTTAAACGAAAAGATTGATCCGTACTTGCGGCCACTTTATGATGCTTTGCACGACATGATTGAGCCCGAGAAAATTCCAAGATTGATGACTAGTGGAACTATTGAGGTTGCACCTCTGGCTTATATGCGTGGCCGGACCTTGAATGACGCTTTCATTATTTTGGATGAAGCGCAGAACACAACCCCAGAACAAATGAAGATGTTCTTGACTCGATTGGGATTCAACTCCACCATTGTGATTACAGGAGATGTGACCCAGGTGGATCTACCCGGTGGAACCCAAAGTGGGTTACGGGTAGTCCAAGACATTTTGCACGGTATTGATGGAGTTGTTTTCTGCAAGCTGACGAGCCACGATGTTGTGAGACATCAGTTGGTTGCCAAAATTGTTGATGCATACGGCCGGTGGGACGAGTTGAACCCGCCCCCAAGCAACCGCAGAGATTCCCGTGGCTGATTTCAGTATCAGTTTCCAAAATCGAAGTTCCCTAAACCTAGATTCAAATCGATTGCTGCAAACAGCTAGATTCGTTATGCAGCAACTTCGTTTGCATCCGCTGACCAAACTAACAGTGCAATGCGTAACGCTGGCAGAAATGGAAAGCTTGCACATACAACACATGGATGAACCAGGTGCGACCGATGTTTTAAGTTTTCCGATGGACGAGTTGCGGGTACCAACTGCTGATGAGGTAGCCCAAGCCGGTGAGTTGGGGGAAATAATCCTTTGCCCTGAGTTTGCCCAGAATCAGGCCTTAGAAAATGGGCAAAGTTTCGAGAATGAGTTCGATTTACTTTTAACTCATGGAATACTGCACTTATTAGGTCACGACCATTACGAGCCAGAAGAACACAGAGAAATGTTTTCTCTGCAGGCAGATCTTTTGGCAAAGTTATCGGAAAGTAGAGGAAGCAACTGATGGGTTGGTTGTTCATTCTTTTCACAATAGCCATCACGGCTACATTGACGGCGGCTGAAACCTCAATCTCTCGACAGTCGTTAGCTCACCTAGAAGATTTGTCGGAAGAAAATCCCACTCGGTATGCCCGACTTATCAAAATTGTTACTGATAAACCGAAGTATG
>JBIKSQ010000170.1:0-3182 GCA_044348555.1 Candidatus Nanopelagicales bacterium
GATGAGCCATTCGTCCTGCATCCTGGTGAGTTCGTGCTTGGCAGCACTTTTGAGGTGGTTTCACTTCCTGAGGATGTCGCGGCCAGAGTCGAGGGCAAGTCTTCATTGGGCCGGCTTGGCTTACTCACTCACGCAACCGCTGGCTTTATTGACCCAGGATTCGTGGGTCACATCACCCTCGAGTTGAGCAATGTCGCAAATCTCCCGGTCACCCTGTGGCCAGGGATGAAAATCGGCCAGCTTTGCTTCTTCCGGATGACCTCGGCTTCCGAGCACCCATACGGTTCCAGCGTCTACGGATCTCGCTATCAGAACCAGCGCGGCCCTACCCAGAGCCGTTCTTTCCAGAATTTCCACATCACCGACGTTTCGTAGATTCATAAAAAGTGCCCCAACCGAGCCTGGTTGGGGCATTTTTTATGTATTTTTTTATTTATTTGGGGAATTAGCGGAATAAACCGCCTCTGTCGCCGTTATACCTAGTAAATATGAGCCGAAGTGACTCAGATAACTTGATGTTCAAGTTGTCATAAGCCACACATCGGTCTTAATATTTAGCAAATGCTCAAAAGGCATTAACAACTGGAGGTAAAAAATGGCTCGTGCAGTAGGAATTGACCTAGGCACAACTAATTCATGTGTATCAGTACTTGAAGGCGGCGAACCAACCGTCATCGCAAATGCTGAAGGTGCTCGCACCACCCCATCGATTGTGGCATTCGCCAAAAACGGTGAAGTTTTGGTCGGCGAGGTTGCAAAGCGCCAGGCAGTGACTAACCCTGATCGGACTATCCGTTCAGTAAAGCGTCACATGGGAACCAACTGGTCAGTCAAGATTGATGGCAAGGATTACCGCGCGCAAGAAATCAGTGCTCGTACCTTGATGAAGCTAAAGCGTGATGCTGAGGCTTACTTGGGCGAAACCGTCACCGATGCAGTTATCACTGTGCCGGCATATTTTGATGACGCTCAACGCCAAGCTACCAAAGAAGCTGGCGAAATCGCAGGACTAAATGTTTTGCGCATCATCAACGAACCAACCGCAGCAGCGCTTGCATACGGTCTCGACAAAGCAGACTCTGAACAAACCATTTTGGTCTTCGACTTAGGTGGTGGAACGTTTGACGTTTCACTTTTGGAAATCGGCGAGGGTGTTGTTGAAGTAAAGGCAACCAGCGGCGACAACAACCTTGGTGGTGACGACTGGGACGATGCAGTTATCAAGCACCTAGTAACAGTCTTCAAGAACGGTAATGGTGTTGATCTTTCAAAAGACAAGATGGCACTACAGCGCCTAAAAGAAGCTGCTGAAAAAGCAAAGATCGATCTTTCGCAGTCGATGCAGACAAACATCAACCTGCCATACATCACTGCATCCGCTGAAGGTCCACTTCACTTGGATGAAACATTGACACGTTCACAGTTTGAACAGATGACAGCAGATCTACTGGATCGTTGCCGGATTCCGTTTGAGAAAGTGATTGCAGATTCAGGAATGTCGGTTAAGGACATCGATCACGTCGTGCTTGTTGGTGGTTCAACTCGTATGCCAATGGTGGCCGAACTTGTAAAGAAACTTTCTGGTGGTCGCGAAGCAAACAAGGGCGTTAACCCAGATGAGGTTGTTGCGGTTGGCGCATCACTTCAAGCTGGTGTTCTTAAGGGTGAAGTGAAAGATGTGCTCTTGCTCGACGTCACTCCGCTGACTCTCGGTATCGAAACCAAGGGTGGCATCATGGCGAAAATCATTGAGCGCAACACCACTATCCCTACCAAGCGTTCCCAGGTCTTCACCACCGCTGATGACAATCAGCCAGCAGTGAGCATCCAGGTTTTCCAGGGTGAACGTGAAATGACGCAGTACAACAAGAAGCTTGGAACTTTCGAGCTGGTTGGTTTGCCACCGGCTCCGCGTGGAGTTCCACAAGTTGAAGTGACATTCGACATTGACGCAAACGGCATCGTGCACGTCAGTGCGAAAGATCTCGGCACTGGCAAAGAACAGTCCATCACAATCACTGGTGGCTCTGGACTTTCCAAAGAAGAAATTGATCGCATGATGAAAGATGCTGAAGCACATGCTGCAGATGACGCTGCTCGCAAAGAAGAAGTAGAAGCTCGCAACCTTGGAGAAGGTGTTGCTTACAACACTGAAAAATTCTTGAAGGACAACGAAGAGAAACTTAGCGATGAGCAGAAGACAGATTTGCAGAGTGCAATCGAGGAGTTGAAGTCTGTGCTTGAAGGCGAAGACCTTGATGCCATCAAGCAGAAGACTGATCGGTTGAACGAAGTTTCTCAGCAAGTTGGCGCAGCAATGTATGCAAACGCAGCACCAGCAGAAGATGCTGATTCCGCAGCCGGCGACAACGACGAGGACATTGTCGAAGGTGAAGTAGTCGACGAGGAAGAAAAGAAATGACCGAGTCGAACGAATCGTTCGATCCTGCAACCGAAGCCGAGATTGCGCAGTCGATGGAAAACATCGACGCCGAAATCGCTGAAGCAGTAGAAGAAGCAGCTGCAGTCGATTCCCAACTTGGGGAATTGACTGCAGACCTGCAGCGACTGCAGGCAGAGTATGCGAACTATCGCAAGCGGGTTGAGCGTGACCGCACGCTTGCTCGAGATGGTGCAATCAGTGAAGTACTCAACGCCCTGATACCGGTCCTCGATGATTTTGGTCGAGCTGCCGAGCATGGTGAATTGACTGGTGCCTTTAAGAGTGTCAGCGATGCAGTGCAATCGGTTGTGACTAAGTACGGTTTGGAATCATTTGGCGAAGTGGGCGAAGAATTTGATCCGGCCCTACATGAAGCCATGACTCACACAGAAGCCGAAGGCGAAGGTGCAACCAAAACTGTTGTAACGGTTGTCTACCAGGCAGGTTTTCGACATGCCGGTCGCGTATTACGTCCTGCTCGAGTCGCGGTTGTTGAACAAGTCATTTAAGTCACGTACGAACCTATTGATTGGGAAAGGGGTGAAGCATGAATCAAGACTGGGCTGATAAAGATTTCTATAAAACACTTGGCGTATCAAAAACTGCGTCGGCTGATGAAATCAAAAAGTCATATCGAAAACTTGCTAAACAGCTTCACCCTGATGCCAATCCAGACAACGCTCGCGCCGAAGCGCGATTCAAAGAAGTTTCCGAAGCGTATGACGTCATCGGCACAGAT
>JBIKSQ010000171.1:0-3168 GCA_044348555.1 Candidatus Nanopelagicales bacterium
AAGCCTCCACCCAAACTGTCACTGTCAGCACTGACGTTTTTGGTGGGGATGGCGAATATGGCTTTTCACATTCGTTTATTGCGGCAACCGACAAACTTCGGCTAGCCGATCCGCTTACTCCACTTTAGTAACTGGTGCATAGCGCAGGATTAGCCGCTTCTCGTTATGCGGTGGCCCAAAATCAACAGTGACCTGAGCGCGGTCACCTTCGCCAGCAATCTCCCGCACAATTCCGACCCCAAACTTTTGGTGGCGGACTTTGTCGCCAGGGACCAAATCGAACTCTTTAGCTGCTCGATCAGGTGACAGCCGCTTTAGCATCTGATCTGTCGCCCGCTTTGGGTCGGTCGAACGAGTAGAGGTGGCCTTTTTGGCTTCTCGATCTCCCCGCAGCCAGACAACCAACTCATCGGGAATCTCATCCAGAAAACGTGAAGGTGAGTTGTATTCACTTGAACCCCAACGACTACGCGCTTCGGCTCGGGTCAGATACAGCCGCTTTTCAGAACGAGTGATCCCCACGTAGGCAAGTCTCCGCTCTTCTTGCATTTCGGCTGGGTCCTCCCAAGCACGGGCATGCGGAAAGAGGCCTTCCTCCATACCGGTCATGAAAACAACCGGAAACTCCAAACCTTTTGCACTGTGCAGAGTCATCAAAGTGGCTTGGCCCGATCCTGCATCTGGAATCTGATCAGCATCTGCTACCAACGAGATGCGCTCCAAAAATGCATCGAGTCCAAAAATCTCTTCGCCCGCATCAGGATCCTGGGTGAGCTCAAATTCGCGAGCTATATTCTCAAGTTCGCCGATGTTATCGATGCGGCTCTCATCCTGTGGGTCTTTCGACAACTGCAACTCAGTCAGATAGCCAGACTGTTCCAAAATTGCAGCCAAGATTCTGGTGGGGCCAGAGCCAGCATCGTTCAAGCTCTGCAAGTCTTGAACTAAGGTCGTGAACCGCTTAATCGAATTAACGGCACGAGTCTGAATCCCCTGCACTGCATCCACCATCAACAACGCATCAAAAAATGTTAGACCGTTAGCCGCCGCATAATCAGTCAAAGCAGTCTCAGCTTTTGGCCCAACTCCTCTAGTCGGCACATTCAAAATTCGCCGCAGCGAAATCTCATCGGCTGGATTAACTACGACTCGAAGGTACGCAATCATGTCTTTGATTTCAGCCCGTTCATAAAATCGAGTCCCGCCCACAACTTTGTATGGAAGGCCTAAGCGAATCAAAGATTCTTCAATCGCTCGGGATTGCGAGTTAGTCCGATAAAAAATCGCCACATCCGAGAGTGAGAACCCCAGCCGATTTTGCAACTGCTCGATTTCGCTGCCGATAAACGCAGCTTCGTCATGTTCGTTGTCCCCAACATAAATTCGAAGCGGATCGCCATCACCGGCTTCCGACCATAGCCGCTTCTCTCGCCGGTCTTTGTTGTTTGCGATAACAGTGTTTGCAGCACTCAAAATGTTTTGGGTTGATCGGTAGTTCTGTTCGAGCAAAATGGTTTTGGCATTCTTAAAGTCATGTTCAAACTCATCAATGTTACGGATGGTGGCACCGCGAAAAGCGTAAATCGACTGATCAGCATCACCCACGACACAAAGTTCGGCCATCTCAGCTGGATGATCTACGCCAACTATTTGTCGAATCATTTCGTATTGCGCCATGTTGGTGTCCTGATACTCATCAACCATTACATGCCGAAAGCGCCGGCGGTAACTCGCTGCTACATCAGGATGTTCTTTTAGTAGTCGAACAAAATTCCAAATCAAGTCATCAAAATCCATACAGTTGGATGACTTCAATCTTTCTTGATAGCGAGTGTAAACCTCAGCTTGGATTCGCTCTGCATAGTTACCCGCCATCTGCGAAAACTCAGCGGGAGCGATCAAGACGTTCTTTGCGTTTGATATCGCTGCTAAAACTGATCGCGGTTTATGAATCTTGATGTCGTGATTAAGTTCCTCGAGTACGCGTTTCACAAGAGTCACCGAATCGCCTTGGTCGTAAATGGTGAAACTCTTGGTGTAACCAATCCGATCGGCATCGCGGCGTAAGAACCGAGCGCATGCACTATGGAAAGTTGAAACGGTCATAGAGCGGGCTTCGCTTCCAACCAGCTGCTCAACTCGACCGCGCATTTCGGCTGCAGCCTTGTTGGTAAATGTGATTGCCAGAATTTCGTGAGGTCGGGCTTTGCCAGCGGCGAGTAGATAGGCGATTCGACGTGTGAGCACGCGCGTTTTGCCAGATCCAGCACCCGCAACAATCAAAAGTGGGGTGCCTGTGTGGGTAACCGCAGCCGATTGGGCAGAATTAAGCCCAATCAAACTCGCTTCGACGGGGTCAAAACCATTTCCCGTCACCCAGCCATCGGCAGATATCTCGTCCATTTGGTTGAGTCTAGAAGTAGGGTCTGTCATATTCACATTTGATATCGAGGAGCGGACATGGCGATTGAAAAGCCAGAACGAGTTTTAGTGGTTACGGCGCATCCCGACGATGTCGATTTTGGGGCTTCAGGCAGTATCGCCGGCTGGTGCCAGCAAGGTGTTGAGGTTCACTACTGCGTACTCACAAATGGCGACCAGGGCGGCTTTGACAACACTCCAAGAGACCAGATGGCCCCACTGCGGCAAGCCGAGCAGCGGGCTGCTGCAGAGCTGCTGGGGGTCAAGTCAGTTGAGTTTCTGGGAAACCGTGATGGCCACCTAGTTCCCAGCATTGAGTTGCGCGGCCAAGTCGTGAGAGCGATTCGGCGAGTCCGGCCACAGATTCTGGTCATCCAGTCACCAGAGCGAAATTGGGAACGGATTTATGCCTCACATCCAGATCATCTGGCGGCTGGCGAGATTGCAATCCAAGCGGTTTACCCGGATGCTCGCAACGAATTCGCATTTCCCGAACTGCTAGAAGCCGGCCTATTGCCTTGGACAGTCGAAGAAGTCTGGGTGATGTGGCATGCAAACCGGGATCATTACATCGACATCACGGATCACATAGACACAAAAATTGCTGCCATCAAATCGCATGTCTCGCAGACGAGTCACATGGAAGGTTTGGATGAGCGGATTCGTGAAAATGCAGCCGCAATGGCACTCGAGGCAGGTTTCGGAGAAGGCAGATTTGCTGAAGGCTACAAAGTAGTTAACACGATG
>JBIKSQ010000018.1:0-12802 GCA_044348555.1 Candidatus Nanopelagicales bacterium
CGATAGATGCCTGGAAATTGGCACTCAATCCAGATACGGCATTGGGTTGCAATATTTCGGCCACCATTTCCTGCGGCAAAGTTGCAGAGGCATGGCAATCCACTTTGCTGGGATTTCCAAACTCATTCTTAGGTTTGATTGCTGAACCTGTTGTTATCACAATCGCCGTGGCTTCTTTAGCTGGTGTGTTTTTCCCAAGATGGTTTATTCGGGCAGCACTTGCGGTTTACGGTTTTGGTTTTGTTTTTGCCTACTGGCTGTTTTACCAGTCCTACTTCAACATCGGTGCACTTTGCCCTTGGTGCTTGACCGTAACGGTAACCACAACAACCGTTTTCATTACGATGTTCCGAATTGCTGTGTTAGAAGATTTTATTCTGCCGGAAAAGTTTCGGGAAAAAGTTAAAACTGCACTTCGCTACAACGTTGATTCTGCAGTTGCGATTTTGCTGGTTGCTGTGGTTATTTCAGCGGTTGTTTCAAAATATTTGTAGCAGGTATCAAACCGGCATAAAAAATTTGTTAACGCCAGCAGCAATTCCTGCGGCTAATTGATTTTGATATTCAACAGTTGCAAGCTTTCTAGCCTCGGTTGGATTTGAAACATAACCCAACTCAATTCGTACCGCTGGCATTCGAGTAAGTCGCAACATGTCCCAGGTGCGGGCATGGATACTGCAATCGGAAGCCTCCGTCTCTTCAAGTAAAGCTGCATGAATTCGCTGTGCAGCTCGCTCGCCTGAATGCGACCAACCACCACCAGCAGATCCATAATGTATGGTCGCAATTCCTTCAGCCATATCACTAGTGGCGGCATCACAATGCAGTGAGACAACTAGATCAGCCGATACCTCGTTGCAAAATGCGGCTCGATCAGCTTCAGTAGGCGAATCTGGATGTTGCAGCGGTCGAGACAAAATGACAGTGCCACCGAGTGCAGCTAATCGGCCTTGCAGTCGAGCAGCAACCGCCGTGACTATTTCACTCTCAATGATGCCGTTGCCTTCATAACCATGATCAATACCGCCGTGCGAAGGATCAATCACGATAGTTTTCGAAGAGATACCGGTTCGCAGCGAATCTAATAACAGGGATTGGCGCAAGCGGTCAGCTTGCCCACCTGTAACTGTGCGCACTAATCGCTTGAGGGCAGCGAATGTTTCTGACGCAGCTAGCCCATCAACCTTGACGCCAGCTCCTAGCTGAAACTCCCGTAATGCTTTTTCCGTTTGCGTACCAAAAATGCCATCGATTTTCCCAGGGTCAAAACCCATTGTGCTTAAACGCTGCTGTAGTGAGGTGACGTCTTCACCGTGAATCAAATGTCCAGGCTGAAACGAAAGCGGCCTATCTCCAAGTGACCAGCGAGCTTCTTCTAGTCGGCGCTGAGTAAGCGGTCCAACAATGCCATCGACCCGCAACCCACGTGCTTTTTGAAAAGAGGTAACGGCATCCGACATTTTTTCGTCGAAGAATTCTGGTTCCAAACTCTCGACACTGAAACCAATTTGAATTAGTCGTGAACGAATCTCGGTAACCGCAACATCGCGGTCACCTACTCGAAAGAATTTGCTCACTTACCGAAATTACTTTAGAAATTCAGCCAGATCGGCAAGCAGTGCAACTTTTGGCTTGGCACCAATGATTTGCTTTACAACTTGACCATCTTTGTAAACATTAAGTGTTGGGATGCTGGTAACTCGAGCTTCCATTGATGCCTTTGGGTTTTCATCAACATTGAGCTTTGCAACAACCAGCTTGTCACCGTGTTCGCCGGCAATCTCTTCGAGAATTGGCGCAACCATGCGACATGGTCCACACCATTCAGCCCAGAAATCAACCAGGACAACTTTGGAACTCTTAAGGACATCTGCATCGAATGAGGCATCTGTAACGGTGATGGTGTTAGCCATTTGAATCTCCTAATTATTAGTTGGGTAAAGATTACTCGTTTGCGGTCAGCCAGCGTTCAGCATCGAGAGCTGCTGCACAGCCCGATCCTGCTGCCGTGATGGCTTGGCGATAGGTGTGGTCAACCAAATCTCCGCAAGCAAAAACGCCCGGCAGGTTGGTTGCGGTTGAACGGCCCTGAACTTGGACATATCCAGCCGGATCCAAATCAACCTGGCCTTTGATTAAATCGCTTCGAGGAATGTGACCGATTGCGACAAAAACGCCTGTGACATCGAGGGTTGATTCGGTGCCATCTACCGTGTTGCGCAACTTCAAGCCGGCAACTTTGTCTTGCCCGAGAACATCTAGAACTTCGGAATTCCAAACGAATTCCAACTTTGGATCCGCTTCGGCCCGGGCGATCATGATTTTTGATGCACGTAGTTCATCGCGGCGATGAATGAGATAAACCTTCTCGGCAAATCGAGTTAGGAAGGTTGCCTCTTCAACTGCAGAGTCGCCGCCACCAACGACTGCGATTGTTTGACCGCGGAAGAAAAATCCGTCACAGGTTGCACAAAATGAAACTCCATGACCACCAAGTCGCTTTTCATTGTCGAGACCAAGCTCCCGATACGCCGAACCGGTTGCCAAAATGACGGTCTTTGCTTTGTACTCGCGACCACTTCCATCTTTCAAAGTTTTGATTGCAGAAGTTAGATCCATCTCGACAATGTCGTCGGTGATTAGTTCAGTACCAAATTTTTCTGCTTGAGCGCGCATCTTGTCCATAAGTTCTGGACCCATCACACCCTCTGAGAAACCGGGAAAATTCTCAACTTCGGTTGTATTCATTAACGCGCCACCGGCAGTGACTGATCCTTCAAACAAAATTGGCTGAAGCTGGGCGCGCGATGCGTAAAGCGCAGCTGTATACCCTGCTGGACCAGAACCAACGATTATTACGTTACGAACTTCAGTACTCACAATTTCTCCAACTTTTCAGCTTGTCTAGGGTCTGAGTTTAGATTGCCGACGCAATCCCCGCGTGCAGGCGGGTTACGAGCGGCCAAATTTTCGATTAATTTGGTTGAGCAGGGATTTCACTTCGGAAATCTTGAGTAACAGCGCAAAAGCCACAAAGATTGAGATACCTATCAACCAGCTGATACTCACCTGTAACAACACCTGGAATTGTGATGTTGGCTCAAGATCTGGCATCAGCACGAGCACTAAACCACTCAGCAAACCTGCGACCAATACCTTTAAGAGAGTCAGCAGAGACTGCATGGTCTGCAGCGGAATTCCAGTTCGGCGCAGCCAGGCCCAAGCAACCACTGCAGTTAACAAGTACGAGATCGAATACGCAATCCCGAGGCTGGCAACCTTGAAATCATTATCGACAGCATTCGCTAATGGAATGGCGATCGACAAATTCAACAGATTGAGAAGCACTGCTATCAAAAATGGTGTTTTCGTATTTTCCTGGGCATACCAAGCGCGATACAAAATATAGACAAGCGAATACGCTGGTAAACCGATGGCCATCATTGAGATAACAGTTCCGGTTGCGCGAGCGGCATCAACACCTGCAGCGCCATAACCAAACAGCAGCACTGCGATATCTGAAGCAGTCAAATACAACAGCACCGACACTGGGACCATTCCAGTCAACAAAATTCGAGCATGCCGCGAAATTTGATTTCCTAATTCGGCAAGGTTTCCTTCGTGCGCAAGTCGAGACATCATTGGTAGTAGTGCTGTTATTAACGACACCGCAATTAGCGAATGCGGGAGTACGAAGACCAAATGTGCCTTTTGGTAGGTGGTCAAACCAGTTGGCACTGCACCAGCTGATTCGGCGGCCAGGTTTGCAGCTGTGGCGATACGCGTAATAAAAATGTAAGCGATTTGGTTGGCCAGCACTAAACCAGCTGTCCAGCTTGCAAGTTTTGCAGCTTTGCCGAGTCCACTTCCCCGCCAATCAAAGCGCAACTTCAGTTTGTAACCAGATGACAGCAATGGCGGAAAGAGCACCAGGGCCTGCAGCACAACACCAAAAGTGGTACCTGCGCCGAGCCATAGAACTTGGGTGCTCGTGAGAGATGTGAGATTTTCTGGAGTTGGCTGCATGACAAAAATAAATGTTAGGAAAACTGTGATTGCGACCAGATTGTTTGCAACCGGGGCGAACATGGCGGCCGCAAATTTGCCGCGGGCATTCAAGACTTGTTGCAACATCGTGTACGCACCATAAAAGAAAATTTGTGGCAAACATAAGCGAGCGAAAGCAACCGCTAGATCAAATTGTGCTTGTGACATTTCAGCTGGGCTGTATAGCTGCACAATCAATGGCGCGAACAACACAGTGAGCAGCGACAAAACTAAAAGCAGCGTGCCGGTTGCAGTCAGCAAACGATCCGCAAAAGCCTTACCTGCATCTGAATCATCTTGCATGTGTCGAACAAGTTGCGGGATGAACACTGCATTAAGTGCACCGCCAGCAACCAAAATGTAAATGATGTTTGGGAGTGTGTTGCCCAGCGAATATGCGTCACTGATTAAATAGAAGCCCAATGCTGCTGTCATTGCAATGTCTCGCAGGACACCAGTAATTCGTGACACCAAAGTGCCAGCAGCCATGTACGCGCTGTTTCGCATCACTGCATCACTCATTTGCATCACCACCTGCGGTTTTACGCCTGCGAATTCTGCGCACAGTGTTGTTGGCAATCAAGAGCAGCAACAACCCAAACGCACCGTAAACAACATACCCTGCAATTTGCGAATACGCCGACGATGAAATCTGAATTCGGACAACCGAATTCAAAGGTTCACCTCTGAGGCTTTTGAGCTGCAAATCCAGGTATGCAACATCTGATCCGCGCAAAGTCGTGGGTACTTCAATGCTTTTTCGTTGCCCGGGCTGGATAGTTATCAATGGAATTGCTTCGGTGGAAACTCTCACTGCCGGCACGCCTACAGCATCGAGTTGCACGGTAACCGGAATTGAAAACTTGTTTTGAATCGTGATTGGGATGACGCCAGTCTCGCCCGCAAAGGCAACACTGCCGGCTGAAACAATCCGGATTGATTCTTGAAATGCAGCAGAAAACTCTTGCGCGGTTAAGCGGGACAATTGCACTTCGGCTTTTTGTCGCAACTTGGTTGAAACTAAGCGGGCTCGAATCGCATCAAACTCATTTGCATGTATCGAATCATTGATGAGAGGTGCGAAGGCTTTGCGAACCCGATTCAACTCCCAAACAACTTTTAGAGTCTCGTCCGAAAAAGTTCTCTTCGAAGGGTCGCTGCTTCGGGAGCGTTCACTCGCTGATGTTCGGGTGATTGCTTCACCAATCGTTATGGGCTTGACCCATGGAACCACTAGTGAGTCCAACGCTCGATTAGCCGCGATTGATGAGATTGCTGGATTAGTTGTGTTAGGTGCAATTACAAAAACTCTTTCAAGATTCGGCCGCTCTAACGCAAACATCAAAGTGTCAGCTAGTACTGCTTGTCTGCCAACAACAGCTTTTGCATCGGTAAGCGCAATCGACATTGCTTTACTTACTTGAAGGTCTGCGACCAGACCTGTAGCAAGATTAGGAAGTTGGATGACACCAGAAGGCGTATAGCTTGATTCCAAACTTGGGTAGTGATCAGAATTAACAATCACTAAGTCCGGCATCCGCTTTTGGAAACGTTCCCAAACTCTGCCACCAAAGTCTCCACCAGCAGGCATCACTGCAACACCACTAGCTTGAGGAATTGATGCTAAGTCGAGATCTAGCTGCGTCATTGCGGAATCCGCAATCGCTTTTTGGTTCTTTACCCATAAACCATTTAGGTCTGCTTGAGCATAAGGTAGAAAATAGAAATTCTGCCCTAGCAGTTGTGCGTTTAAAGTACTTAGAAGGTCGGCAGCAGCGGTTGCCTGTTCGTCTGAAACGCTTGAATCATCCAGAGCGGTCCCACCATTTGCAATTCTTTGGGCATCAACAATTGTGGCTGGGTCGACAAGTATTGAAAGCCCAGAACGACCACTGGCAGCTGCAACAACTGATGTAACTGAGCCGATTGGGCCAAATTGCTCGAGTGTTCTTTGATTTAGGAATTGTCCATTCTGAAAACTCGTTGGCACCGTCGTGATTGGCCACAACACAACAGTCTCAACAGGCGTCACGTCTGTTTGATCTTTGAGCACTGGAAGCAACGTTTGAATTCGGCGAGCTCGATCTGGAAAGTCCACCAGAATTTCAACCACATACACACCACTTGATAAAGCCTGAGTTTGTGAAATCGGGATGCGTACTGAAATCAGATTTACTCCGGCTTGAACATCGGTCGAAGTGGCCTCGACTTCCTGCATCAACACCGTGCTGGATTTAGCAAGCACATCCGCAATCTGGCTGCGACCTACAAGCGGAGCTGAACTCATATTGATTGTTACAGGTATTTGCGAATAGATCTCAGCCGAGTCAATCTCCAGAGTTAACTGAACTGAAGTTGGTCGGTTGATCCATTCCGGTGACATGCTGTTCAGTTGAATCATCGGAGCTGTGGAAGCCCAAGAAAGAGGAAGGTTGGTCAGCGCAAAAATTGCAGCAACAGCTAAGACGCCGATTCGCTTCATTTCATTCCCGCTAAGACGGTCCTTGCTTTGTGAACCAGTTTTCGCTCGTCCATGTGAGTTAAGCGCTGTGCCACCTGGTCAATCGCAACCCAAGCAATCTCGTCGACTTCGCCCTCTTGGGCCACAAGCGTGCCGCCAGGAGGGGTGAAAAGCAGGAAATGGTGCACAGTTTTATGGATCGACACTTTTTCTTGTTGGAACCAGAAATCGATAACACCTAGTTCTTGGACGATTTCGGCATCGAGCCCGGTTTCTTCCTTCACTTCCCGAATCGCTGCCATTTCCGGGGTTTCACCGGCTTCTACGTGCCCCTTAGGTAGGGACCAAAGCAGTCTTCCGCGAGTGTTGCGGCGGCCAATGATGACCACGCGCATGGATTCGCGCTCAATTACCAAACCGCCCGCACTGGTTTCGTCACGTTGGACCCGTTGCCGGGGTGGTCGGCGGCGCTTTGTGGCCCGCTCTCCACCTGCCGGCCTCGGATTTGGAGGTCGGCGGGAGTTCATGAGCCTAAGACTATTGCCTGAAAGTTGCGTACTCTGCGCCTTTGTGAAGACGACAGCCGCAAATTCCCAAGAGTTGCCTAAAGTCGCTGTAGAACTGGGTCAGATATTCGCAGCGGCTGGTTTTGAGTTGGCCTTAGTTGGTGGCTGGGTGCGAGATGCGATTTTGAAGCGAAATGGCGCGGATTTAGATTTCACCACAAACGCTCGGCCGGACGAAATCATGACTTTGATTGAACCTTGGGCGGATACCACTTGGGATGTGGGGGTCAGATTTGGCACGGTTGGTGCGGTTCGACACGGCGAAAGAGTTGAGATAACCACTTATCGCACAGAGCAATACGAAGTGGATTCTCGCAAACCAGAGGTGCAATACGGAGAATCCCTCAACGAAGATTTACTGCGTCGCGATTTCACAATCAATGCCATGGCACTAAATCTGCCTGGCGGAGAATTAGTGGATCCTTTTGGTGGGCTTTCTGACATTGCAGCTGGCATCATTCGAACGCCAAGTACTCCGGCACTTTCCTTTTCAGATGATCCATTGCGAATGATGCGAGCTGCTCGTTTTGCATCACAACTCGGATTTGAAGTGGCAGAAGACGTGCTTGCAGCCATGACTGAAATGGCTTCACGTATCGAAATCATTTCCGCAGAGCGAGTGCGCGATGAGTTGTCCAAACTTTTGCTTTCCTCAGCGCCGCGAATTGGCTTGGCATTGTTGGTTGAATCAGGTCTGTCAGAGTTTGTGCTACCAGAGTTACCAAAACTGAAACTTGAAATTGATGAACACCATCACCACAAAGATGTCTATGAGCACACGCTAAAAGTTCTGGAACAAGCGATTGAGTTAGAAAGTTCTCACACTCCAAAACTTGAACCGGATTTGATCTTGCGAATGGCAGCGCTAATGCACGACATCGGGAAACCGAAGACCCGCAAGTTTGAAGATGGCGGCGGAGTTTCGTTTCATCACCACGAAGTTGTAGGCGCAAAAATTACGCGTAAGCGAATGATTGCCCTGCGATTTAGTAATGAAGAAGTTGATAGCGTTTCAAAGCTGGTTGAACTGCATCTGCGTTTTCACGGTTACGCCGGTGGTGAGTGGACCGATAGTGCAGTGCGGCGATACGTTCGGGATGCTGGCGACCAACTCTTGCGCTTACACAAACTTACTCGAGCCGATTCGACCACTCGAAACAAACGTAAAGCTGAAATGTTGAGCAAGAACTACGATTCATTGGAAGCTCGAATCGAGAAGTTGCTCGAGCAAGAAGAATTGAATTCGATTCGGCCAGATTTAGATGGTGCTGAAATTATGGAAATTCTGCAACTGAAACAGAGTCCACAAGTTGGCAAGGCATATAAGTTTTTACTCGAACTTCGCCTAGATGAAGGTCCAAAGACCAAAGCCGAAGCGAAGGCCGCGTTACTTGATTGGTGGAGTGCGCAGAAGTAACGGCGCAACCGAAAGCATTACGAAGATGTAAATCACTGGCCATAGATTTATGCCATCGTTTGCGAGCGCAATAGCTGCCAACACAATCCCGCTCACCAATCCAGAGTTCACAGCCATGTCGTAGATTGCAAAGACTCGTCCACGATGATCATCATCAATTGAAGCTTGCACAACCGTGTCTCCGCAAACTTTTACGGTTTGTCCAATCCAGCCTAGAAATGCCCCCGAAGCCAAGACTCCATAAATCGCAAGCGGTGATTCAGGCATTGCGATTGTTATGGCAAATCCTGCTGCTGCAAATGGCGCGCTGGTCAAAAGAACGATTGAGCTCCAGGCTCTGGTACCAAACTTGCCAACCATTAACGGCGCCATCAATGCACCAAGCAACGCACCCGCGGCAGCGGCTCCAACTGTTGTTGCAAATTCAACCAGCGCTCGATCAGCAGCTGCGTTTGTGTTCAAGGCATTGCGCAACAGCAACAAAAGCCAGACGGTTGATAACCCAAAAACATGCCGATGCCAAACCACTAGCAACAAAGCGCGTGCCGCAGCTGGTGCTGCCGTGAGATGTTTCCATCCAGCAACCAACTCAACAAAAACGGTTTTCATTCGGCCAGCAACCCCGCGCACGATTGAATCGGGGCCAAGCAAGTCTCGATCCATTCGACTTGCTATCAAGGCTGCAATAATCTGTAAAACTGCTGAGACTGCGAGAGCCGCCAACACTCCTGCATCACCGGTGAGCTGTTGAATTGAAACTCCCAGAATGCCGCCAAAAGCAGAAGACAAAGTGCCAGCAGTTGGCGCAAATGCGTTTGCGGTTGTTAGCTCTTGTTCACGCGCCACGTGTGGCAGGGATGCCGAAAGTGTTGCCAGCAAAAACCTGCCGATTCCGAGTGAAACTAAAACTACAACTCCAAGTAGCGCACCATCATTTTTTGAAACCACAACCAGGGCAACAAGCACAACCGATAGTGATCGAATCAAACTTGCCCAAAACAAAATTCGTTGACGTGGCCAACGATCGATGAAGGTACCGACGAATGGACCGAAGATTGAATAGGGAAGAAGCAGAATTGCGAATGCCAATGCAATCTTAAGTGCGGTTGGTTGTCGCTCTGGTGAAAAAAGCACAAAAGAAGTAAGTGCCGCCTGCACCATGCCGTCGCCAGTCTGACCGAAAATTCTGACACCAACCAAGCGCGCAAAATCTGGCCGCGAGAACAAAGCTCGAACATCCCGAAACTTCACTGGAGTCGGACGATCTACGAGGTTGGCGGCAAAAATTTTGTTAGGTGGATTGCTCATCGGGACTACCTTAACCAAAAGCAGCGGGCTACTGACCGATTGATCAGTAGCCCGCTTGCTGGAATTGGAATTATTTAGCTCTGGATTTTGCCGGAGATGAAATCTTCGACTGCTTGCTTGGCAGCATCATCTGAGTACTGCACTGGCGGTGACTTCATGAAGTATGAAGAAGCCGAAAGCACAGGTCCGCCAACCTTGCGGTCCAATGCAATCTTGCATGCTCGAACTGCGTCAATGATTACGCCTGCGGAGTTTGGTGAATCCCAAACTTCTAGTTTGTATTCGAGGTTCAATGGAACGTTACCGAATGCTCGGCCTTCAAGACGAACGAATGCCCACTTGCGGTCATCTAGCCACGCAACGTAGTCGGAAGGTCCGATATGCACGTTGCCTTCACCCAAGTCATGGTCCAACTGGGATGTGACTGATTGGGTTTTCGAAATCTTCTTCGATTCCAAACGATCGCGTTCTAACATGTTCTTGAAGTCCATGTTGCCACCAACGTTTAGCTGGTATGTGCGGTCAACAATAACGCCACGATCCTGGAAAAGTTTCGCAAGTACGCGGTGAGTGATGGTTGCACCAACCTGGCTCTTGATGTCGTCTCCAACAATTGGAAGTCCGGCAGCAGTGAACTTGTCAGCCCACTCTTTTGTGCCTGCAATAAATACTGGAAGTGCGTTAACGAATCCACAGCCAGCGTCGATTGCACACTGCGCGTAGAACTTGTCAGCTTCTTCTGAACCAACTGGCAGGTAAGAAACCACAACGTCAACTTTGGCGTCTTTCAGAATTTGCACAACGTCAACTGGTGCAGCTGTGGATTCTTTAATGGTTTCGCGGTAGTACTTACCGAGACCATCGAGAGTGTTACCGCGTTGCACGATGACTCCCGACTTCGGTACATCGCAAAGTTTGATTGTGTTGTTTTCGCTTGCTTCGATTGCATCAGCAAGATCGAGACCGACCTTCTTAGCGTCAACATCAAATGCGGCTACGAATTCCACATCGCGGACGTGGTAATCACCGAACTGCACATGCATGAGACCTGGAACGGTTTCGTTCGGCTTTGCATCCTTGTAGAACTCAACGCCTTGCACGAGTGAGGCAGCACAGTTGCCAACACCGACAATAGCGACTCTAATCGAACCCATTGGGTTTCCTTCCAGCTATTTGCTCGCAATCGCGAGCGGTTTTCAAATCAACGCGTGTTGCGAGTCGATTGGTCTTCGGCTGCGATCAGATCATCGATCCATCGCAGTTCACTTTCAACACCTTCAAGTCCATGACGGTGAAGTTCAAGTGTGTAGCGGTCTAACTTTTCGCGAGTGGCCGAGAGGCTTTGTCGCATTGTTGAGCGTCGTTCATCAAGTCGAGAGCGGCGCCCTTCCAAAATTCGGCGGCGGACTACAGCTTCAGTTGTGCTGAAGAAAGCCAGTCGAACTCCAAAACCTTCATCATCCCAAGTCTCCGGGCCTGACTCCTTGAGTAAAGCCCTCAAGTGGTTTTGGCCTTTTTCGGTGATTGCATAGGTGATGCGGGCTCGTTTGCCACTCAAAGCTGGACCAGCTGCGTTTGGATCCTCAGTCTGCGAGATATGTCCCGCTTCCGTGAGCACCCGAAGGGCTGGGTACAGCGCTCCGAACGAAATCGCCCGAAAAGTGCCAATCATTTGGGTGAGGCGTTTGCGTAATTCATAGCCATGAAGCGGCGCATCTTGGATTAATCCCAAAATAGCTAGTTCTAGGGCTGAAGCTTTTCGCATAACACCTCCTTTTGATGTATCAGAATGATACATCTGATATTTATGAAAAGCCAAATTGAGAGGCAGACTCCTTGCTTTATCCGTACCCTTCGGCGCTATGGCAGGCAACAGACAACCCGCAATTCGCGCGACTCGACTTCGCGGCGAAAGTGGCAAGGGTGGGCCAGATCCAGAGCAGAATCCAGCAGACATTGATGATCCGCGGAAGCCGCGCGAGGTGGTTGACCATGCGCTGGCTCGGCGCGAGGCAATTTTGGAGATTAAACGCACCGGCGGCTTTTATTTTGATGGCGCCGATACTGACCCCTACTTAATTCGGGCAGCTGAGTATTACGGTGTTGAAACTGAACGAAACTGCCCGGTTTGCGAAAAAGTTGAGCTAGTAGAACTTATTTACGTTTACTCCCGTGAGCTTGGGCACTCCAGCGGCCGCAGTCGCCGGGAGCATGAAATTGATGAGTTAGCACTCAACCACGGATTTTTGAAGGTATTCCGAGTTGAGGTTTGCCAAGGCTGTGGCTGGAACCACGTTCTCGTTTCTTATGTGCTTGGGGACGGTCGGCCGCGAAAACCAAAGCGAAAACCCCGCGATTTAGTCGGTTAGTTCGGTTTTTTTGACCTATTCCGAACCGAAATTGCACAGGCCGTCAGAAACTGCGAATAACCTTCGCTAAACGAAACGGATACGTGATGCGAATTAATTACCCAAGACAACAACACACAGGGATCAGAAAGTTTCTGCCATCCTGGAAGTTTGTTGTTGGAAGTGGTGTGTTGGGATTCTTCTTTGCTGCCCTCACACTCACCATTTTGGTAAACCGAACCACAATTCCGGCACCAAACGAAATTTCAGTCGCAAACGCCACGATCGTTTACTACGAGGATCAAAGTAGTGAGGTTGGACGAATTGGCGAGTACAACAGAGTTGAAGTAAATCTTGCTGAGATTCCACTCGTGATGCAGCGTGCTGTTTTGGCTGCTGAAGACAAAGACTTTTACAACCACTCTGGTTTTAGCATTCCGGGCATCGCGCGAGCTTTGTTTAACAACTTAACCGATGGAACCAGCCAAGGTGCTTCAACCATCACGCAGCAGTACGCAAAGAATGCGTACCTAACATCAGAACAATCTTGGCGACGCAAAGCAAAAGAACTTGTGCTTGCATTAAAACTTGAAACCAGTAGTTCAAAAGACAAAATCTTAGAAAACTATTTGAATACCGTTTACTTTGGTCGCGG
>JBIKSQ010000172.1:0-3154 GCA_044348555.1 Candidatus Nanopelagicales bacterium
TTCCCTGAAACCATCAAGTGGGGTCGCTACGGCGACTGGTTGAACAACAACGTTGACTGGGCTCTATCGCGCAACCGCTACTGGGGAACCCCGCTACCAATCTGGCGCTGCGAAGAAAATCACTTGACTTGTGTCGAATCGCTAGCTGAGTTGAGCACGCTTGCTAAAAAAGATGTGAGTGAAACTGATCCACATCGCCCGTTTGTTGATGACATCACTTTCGATTGCCCACAATGCAGCGCTACCGCGACCCGTGTGCCAGAAGTTATTGACTGCTGGTACGACTCTGGTGCAATGCCATTTGCGCAGATTGGTTTTCCACACAAACACGATGTTGAGTTTGATGATGTTTATCCAGCTGATTTCATCTGTGAAGCGATTGACCAAACTCGTGGTTGGTTTTACACGCTTATGGCAATCGGCACCTTGGTGTTCGACCAAAGCTCGTACAAAAATGTTGTTTGCCTGGGTCACATTTTGGATGAGAGTGGACGCAAGATGTCCAAGCACCTCGGCAATGTCTTGCAACCTGTTCCTTTGATGGATGAGCACGGCGCGGATGCAGTGCGCTGGTTCATGCTGGCTGGTGGTTCGCCATGGCAGTCACGTCGGGTTGGCCACAACACAATCGCTGAGGTTGTTCGCAAAACGCTACTTACTTATTGGGCAACCGTTTCCTTCCAGGCGCTCTATGCAAGAGAAGCCAACTGGAGTTACACAAACCCACCTGCAGTGAGTGACCGGCCACTGATTGACCGATGGCTAATCAGTGAGACCAACAAGCTGGCTCGTGATGTTGATGCTGCGCTCGAACAGTTCGATACCCAACGCGGTGGTCGATTAATCGCAGACTTTGTGGACAATCTTTCAAACTGGTACGTCCGTCGCAGTCGTCGCCGTTTCTGGGATGGCGATGAAGCAGCGCTTGCCACTTTGCACGAGGCGCTCCGCACATTGACGCTCGTGATGGCGCCGTTTACGCCGTTCATCACCGAACGCGTTTGGACGGACTTGTTTGCGCAATCTGACGGCGAACCACAATCAGTCCACCTTGCATCATGGCCGAAGGTTGATGAAGCTGTCATTAACGAAACACTTAACCGCCACATGGAGTTAGTGCGTCAGCTTGTTGAACTTGGTCGCGGCGCACGCGCTGAAGCGAAAGTTAAAACTCGTCAACCACTTTCGCGAGCCTTAGTCGGTGCTAGCGAATGGGATTCACTCGATGACGAGCTGAAATCTCAGGTAGCTGAGGAATTGAATGTGCAGTCGATTGAAAGTCTGTCGGGTGTCACCAGTGATCTAGTGGAGATTTCATTGAAAGCCAACTTCCGAGCACTTGGTAAGCGTTACGGAGGCCAAACTCAGACAGTCGCCACCGCTGTAGCAGCCGCCGATGCCGCAGCGATTGGTGCAGCGATCCGTGATGCTGGAACGTACTCGCTGGATGTTGCTGGGATTGGGCTTGTTGAACTAAACGCAGAAGATGTAATCATCACTGAAACTCCGCGTGAGGGCTGGGCAGTTATGAGTGATTCTGGAGCTTCGGTTGCACTGGATCTCGAACTAACACCTGAACTCAAGTTGCTTGGACTTGCTCGTGAAGCTGTCCGCCTAATCCAAGACGCGCGCAAGAACTCCGGGTTAGAAATCGGCGATCGAATTGCAATCAATTGGACTTCAAGCGATTCTGAGACAACTTCAGCTCTGCAGACTCACTCAAAATTAATTGCCAGTGAAGTGTTGGCCACCAGCTTTGAAGAATCAAACGACAGGCTTGAACACAGCGTGGGCGAAAATGATTTTGCGCTTGAGCTTACGTTCCAGGTTGCAAAGCTTTAGCGAACTACGGAAGAAACACCAACGCGAAGAACCGCGCAAACTGAATTCCAAAGAACAGCACAATGAAACTGAGATCAAGTGAAACTTGGCCTAGTCGCAGTGGCGGAATGAATCGGCGCATGAAACGAAGTGGCGGATCCGTTAAGCGAAAAATGAAATCAACAATGCCAAGCATTAGGCCTTGTGGCCGCCAGCTTTGCGAAAACATCATTACGTATTCAACGATGATTCGACCAATCAATACGTAGATGTAGAGGTCGAGAATTAAAGCGACTAAGCGTCCCATTTACCTATCCTTGATTAAAGAAGTGGCCGGATGTGATTTCATCCTGCTGCATAGAGGAGATTTGGTAACCGTTCGGGACAATCAGAATTACACCTTTTGATGCTTTTTGCATCTTTCCTCCAAGTGCAAGAACTGTTCCAGATAAGAAGTCAATCAACCGACGTTGAAGTTCCGCATCCGCTTCAGTCAAATTAATCATGACTGGGTGACCATTGCGGAAATCAATGCCGATCTTTTCAGCATCGTTGAAAACCATTGGTGAAACCATTTTGATCTGGCGGGAAACCTCAACAGAATCTGCTTCGTCTGAATCCTGCATGTGGGTTGGAAGGTTGATAACCCGACCGGACTCAGGTTCCCGATTCGATGATGGGATTAACCGGACGCCTTCATCAGAGGCTGTTGAACGCGCTGGGCTAGTTCGGCTGGAAGACACGTTTGGGTTGTTTCTAGACTTGAGCAGAATGTCATAGCGACCCTCGGGGTCGTTGTCGACATCGACTTCGTCAACTAGGCCCAGGTACCGGCCCAATTTCTTCAAACTCTTCATCTTCTTTCCTTCCATTTGAGGGTCAGAATACCCTCAATGACTATTGATAACTCCGATTTCCAAACAAAGTCGAGCCAATTCTTAAATGAGTTGCACCAGCAGCGATAGCCTGAGAGAAATCCCCACTCATTCCGATTGAACGAAGCGTGGCATCTGGGAAATTGTGAGCAAACTCATGAGCAATCTCGTCAAATCTTGCAAATGCCACCTCTGCTGATGCCTCAACCGGAGCAACCGCCATAAGCCCAACCAGGATTAAGTTAGATAAACCCGATACTTGAACTGCCAGTTCATTCAATTCTGTTGGATTCACCCCACCACGCTCGGCACTGGGTTCATCATCAAGCGAAACCTGGATGAAAACCTTGATGGTTTTGTTTTGGTTGGCTGCAGCTTTGTTGATTGCCTCAGCTGCACGCATTCGATCGATAGAGTGCACAAATTCTGCGTAACTAACAATCTGCGCGGCCTTGTTG
>JBIKSQ010000173.1:0-3134 GCA_044348555.1 Candidatus Nanopelagicales bacterium
GGAATATCCAATCAATCCCAGATTTCGTTTCGAGCCATTCTGTTTTCTTTAAATAGTGTTGTTTCCAGCCAGGCTGGACGATCACAAAGAAATCAATGTCACTGTATTCATCTAGCCGATTACGTTCCACTCCAGCAGAACCTAAACCGAGCAGAGCCAAAGCCGCTGGTGAAGCAGCCAGGCTCTGCCCGATTTCGGTTAGTTTGTTAGTGAGTTTTTGCATCATCCGTATCTGTGCTCTTTGCAACTCGGGTTGCCGCCAAACTTGCAATGATTGACGAGGCCAAAATCGTGATGATGATGAGCAAACTGAAGTTTGTATCAATCTTGATGATGCCGCTGTGTCCAAGAATCATCTTGAATCCAACCCAGATGAGAACGAACGACAAACCAATCTTCAAGTAGATGAAGCGATGCATCAGATCAGCTAGCAAGAAGTACATGGCGCGCAAGCCAAGAATTGCCATTGCGTTGCTAGCGAACACGAGGAACGGTTCGTCTGTGATAGCGAAGATCGCCGGGATCGAGTCAACCGCAAAGATAATGTCGGTAACTTCAACCAAGAAGAGCACCATCAAAAGTGGAGTAGCTACCTTCTTGCCGTTTTCGATTGTAAAGAACTTGCCGCCATCAAACTCTTTAGAAGTAGGAACAAACTTTTTCCAGAGTCGGACAGATCGGGTGTTGCCGGGATCTCCATGATCATTTCGTTGGACCAACATCTTCAATCCGGTTAGGACTAGGAATGCGCCGAACACGTAAAGAATCCACGCAGCGCTAGCAATCAGCGCTGACCCAAGGGCAATAAAGATTGCACGGAAGACGAGTGCACCTAGTACGCCGTAGAAGAGAACCTGATGCTGATATCTCATAGGCACCTGGAAGTAAGCGAAAATCATTGCCCAGACGAAAACGTTGTCGACGGCCAGAGATTTCTCAACCACGTATCCAGCTAGGTACTGCATTCCGAATTCGGAACCATATTGCCACCAGATAAGGCCACCAACTGCTAGCCCAAGTGCCACCCAGATGGCTGACCAGGTTGCGGCTTCTTTAAATTGAATTTCGTGGTGATCCCTGTGTAAAAACAAGTCCACTGCAAGCATTGCCACGATTAAAACTAATAAGGCAATCCAGACTGAAATTGGTACATCCATGATATTTCTCCTTGTGTCAGACGCTGTTGCGGTTGGCACAAGGTCTCTCACCGTCGATTTCTCGACCTGATGACCGGGCAGACGCCGTGATGACGACCATCAGAGATTGGGATACTCCCCTTGCTGAGGGCGAAGGATTCCAGAGGGGCTTCACCTTCGCAAATTAACCACGCCGACTTACTAGTACTCAGAATCTGCCTGAGTGAATTTGGCCTTGGGGAGCCAAATCCATCGAGGATGCTCGCTTCAAGCGTGCAACAAGCAGTAGCGTTTTCCCACTCCTAATGAATGGTCGGCAATGACAAGAATCCCAAATCTCTCAGATTTTGAAGCTGCGGCTGAAATAGTCGCTGAGATTGCAGTTAAGACGCCAATTCTCCGCAGTGATGCGCTATCCGAAGAGTTTGGGATCGAGGTGCTTTTCAAGCCCGAAAACCTGCAAAGAACTGGCTCATACAAAGTCCGAGGGGCATTTAACTTGATGTCCAAGTTATCTCCAGCTGAGAAGAAAGCCGGCGTTGTCGCCGCAAGCGCTGGAAACCATGCTCAAGGTGTAGCGCTGGCAGCGCGCAAACTCGGAATTGTGGCCACAATCTTTATGCCGGTTGGAGCATCGTTGCCGAAATATGAGGCAACTCTCAGTCACGGGGCAAACGTGATTTTGGAAGGCGCAACTTTTAATGAGACTCTAAAGGCTGCCAAAAATTACACTGCGACAACCGGTGCAATTTTCATTCCACCTTTTGATCACCTGGACATAATTGTTGGACAGGGGACAGTTGGGCTGGAGATTTTGGAAGAACACCCTGATGTTAAAAACATTTTGGTTGGCATGGGTGGTGGAGGTTTCGCTGCTGGCGCCGCTTTAGCCGCAAAGTTGAAAGCCGAATCAATGGGTAAGAAGATTCGCGTGATTGGCGTGCAGGCAGCGAATGCAGCCAGCTATCCGATTTCGTTGGCTGAAGGTAAGCCGGTTGAGATTACGATTCAACCAACCATTGCAGATGGCATTGCTGTGTCTAAGCCAGGCAAAATCCCATTCAAAATAATCAACAAGTACGTGGATGAGGTTGTGACCGTCACCGAAGACGAAATGGCGACAGCGATGCTTAGTGTTTTTGAAAAATCAAAGTTGGTGGTTGAGCCTGCAGGTGTTGTTGGAGTAGCAGCTTTGATGTCGCGGCGAATAAAGCTAAAAGGTAAAACTGTCATTGTGTTGTCAGGTGGCAACATTGATCCACTGCTTATGCAAAAAGTTATAGGGCATGGGCTCGCGGCTTCTGAGCGCTACACAACCATCTCAGTAATGCTTCCTGATCGCCCTGGGCAGTTGGTGAAAACTGCGAGTGCGATTGCTGCTGCACACGGAAATGTCGTTGAGGTGCTACACACTCGGCACGGCAAAGGTTGGGAAATCAGCGAAGTGGAATTGCGTTTAAGCGTAGAGACGCGTGGAAAGACTCATCGAGACGAAGTCTTGAAAGCGCTGCAAGCTGAGGGACTAAATCCGCAGATTGCGCGCGACTAAAGATCAGTCGTCCAACAAGTCAACTTGCTCGCCAATCATCAACTGATGAATTTCGAGCCAGCCAATTTGAGTCAAAGATTTTGCGCGGTTACGATTTTTTTCAGCGGGAATTGGCACCATATAGGGAATTCCAACCGCTTTTGTGCCAGCAGCCTCTGCTGAAAGCAGGCCCGTGAGGGAATCTTCAAAAGCGATACAGGACTCTGGCGCAACCCCAAGCAATCTCGCGGCCATCAAGTAAGGCTCTGGATGAGGTTTGCCGTGTGAAACAATCTCACCAGTAACTGCGAGTTTTATGTAGCCCGTAGGTAAAGCATCCGTTACAACTTTCGCCAGCTGCTTGTACGACATAGTCACGATTGCACAATCAATTCCAGCTTCGGAAATACTCTTCAATAGTTCCAGCGCACCAGGTCGCCACGGAATTCCGTACTCGCGCATTTGCGAAT
>JBIKSQ010000174.1:0-3123 GCA_044348555.1 Candidatus Nanopelagicales bacterium
TTTGGGCTCGGGTGCCCGAGTTCAGCCCGACCCTTGAGTGTCGTTTACCATGAGCCCTTGCAAACCATGTTGGTAGCGAAGGGAATTTCGTGACAGTTCTAGACAAAATCCTCCGGATCGGTGAAGGCAAAATCCTTCGCAATCTAGAGCGAATCGTCGTTCAGGTAAACGCAATCGAGCCAGCAATGCAGGCTTGTAGTGACGAAGAACTTCGGGCAATAACGCAAGAGCTGAAACTGCGACATACCAACGGGGAGTCGCTAGACGATTTAATGCCTGAGGCGTTTGCTTTGGTCCGAGAAGCAGCGTGGCGAGTTCTTGGTCAGCGTCACTACGACGTACAGATCATGGGTGGGGCAGCGCTACACCTGGGCAACATTTCTGAAATGCGAACTGGTGAAGGTAAAACCCTTGTCTCGACGTTGCCGGCATTTCTGAATGCACTTTCGGGTGAGGGTGTTCATGTTGTAACGGTTAACGATTATTTGGCTGAGCGAGATTCCGAGTGGATGGGACGCGTCCACAGATTCTTAGGTCTGCACACTTCGTGCATCTTGTCAGGTATGAATTCGGCCGAGCGACGTGAGGCCTACGCGGCCGATATCACCTACGGCACAAACAACGAGTTTGGTTTTGATTATCTGCGTGACAACATGTCGTGGAGTAAAGACGAACTCGTTCAACGTGGTCACAATTTTGCAATTGTCGATGAAGTTGACTCGATCCTGATTGATGAGGCTCGTACCCCGTTAATCATCAGCGGCGCTAGTGATGAGAAAAATGATTGGTACGAAGCATTCGCAAAATTTGTCCGAACACTTCAAATCAAAGTTGATTATGAAGTTGATGAGAAGAAGCGCACGGTAGGTGTGCTCGAAAGTGCGATTTCTAAGACCGAAAAGCATTTTGGCATTTCTAACCTATACGAATCCGTGAACACCCACATGGTTGGTTTGTTGAATAATGCGATTAAAGCCAAAGAGCTTTACAAGCGCGATCGTGACTACGTGGTTATCAACGGCGAAGTTCAGATTGTCGATGAACATACTGGCCGTTTGCTAGCTGGCCGCCGTTATGGCGATGGGATGCACCAGGCCATTGAAGCCAAAGAAGGCGTGCAGATTCAGGCTGAGAATCAAACATTGGCAACAATTACCTTGCAGAACTACTTCCGGCTTTACAACAAACTTTCAGGTATGACTGGTACAGCGATGACCGAAGCATCTGAGTTTTCGCAGATTTATCGTCTTGGAGTTATCCCGATCCCAACCCATCGGCCAATGATTCGGGTGGATCAGGCAGATCTGATTTACCGAACTGCTGCTGCAAAATTCACAGCAGTAATCGATGACATCAGCGAACGCTATGAAAAAGGGCAACCAGTATTGGTTGGTACCACTTCGGTTGAGAAGAGTGAACTGGTTTCAGCACTTTTGAAGAAGCGTGGAATTCCACACAACGTCTTGAATGCAAAGTTCCACGAAAAGGAAGCTTCAATTGTCGCGATGGCGGGCCGTAAGGGAGCAGTTACCGTCGCCACAAACATGGCAGGTCGCGGTACTGACATCATGCTTGGTGGCAACGTCGATTTCATTGCTCGTGCAGAATTGGAAAAGCAAGGTTTGACGGCTGACGCCGACCTAGAAAAATTCACTCAGGCATGGTCAGGTGCAGTGGCAAAAGCCACCGAATTGGTCGCAGGTGAACACGAAGAGGTGAAGGCCCTTGGTGGTCTTTATGTGCTGGGCACTGAGCGTCACGAATCGCGCCGTATCGACAACCAGCTCCGAGGTCGATCTGGTCGCCAAGGTGACCCAGGTGAATCGCGTTTCTACCTAAGCCTTGAAGACGATCTCATGAGACTTTTCAAGTCTGACATGGTGAATAGTTTCTTACAGCGATTCAATGTCCCTGACGATGTTCCAATCGAAGCATCAATGGTTACAAAATCAATCAAGTCTGCTCAAACACAGGTTGAATCCAACAACTTTGATATTCGTAAGAACATTCTGAAGTATGACGAAGTGTTGAACCGGCAACGCCTTGTGATTTATGGCGAACGTCGCGACATCTTGAATGGTGCAGATGTTTCTGAGCATATTCAGAGATTCGTTACAGACACGGTTGAGGGTTACATCGATGCTGAGACTGCTGACGTCTTTGACGAAGAATGGAATCTAGAACGATTGCACAACGCGTTCGCGGGTCTTTATCCAATTCAAGTAGACCTTGAGCAACTAGCTGAAGAATCTTCTTACAGCCCAGAATTCATAAAGGAAGAAGTTCTAGCTGATATACGGGCGGCATATTCAACTCGCGAGAATAACTTTAGTTCAGTCGTCATGCGGGAACTCGAACGTAAAGTGGTGTTATCCGTATTGGATCGCAAGTGGCGCGATCACCTCTACGAGATGCAATACCTGCAAGAAGGAATCGGTTTGCGGGCTATGGCCCAAAAAGACCCACTGGTTGAATATCAGCGTGAGGGTTACGACTTGTTCGTGGCGATGATGGACTCTCTCAAAGAAGAAGTCATTGGACTTCTCTTCAACGTCAAGGTAAACGTGCAGTCGGTCCCTTCTGTAAACGATGACGGCGAAGTTGAAGCTGAAATCGAAGTTGCTGGAGCAAAACCGCCAGCAGCACCTAGAAACTTGGCATACCTAGCTCCTTCAGAATCAGGCGAACCTGAAATTGTGAACGCAGCTGGAGCTCGGACTTCGAATGGCCCAAGCCGAAACAGTCAGTGTCCTTGTGGTTCCGGCAAAAAGTACAAACGCTGTCACGGTAGCGAAGAGCAGTAGTAGTTCACTGCTAATAAGGACCAATTTCACAGGCCAACACCACCCAGGTGTTGGCCTGTTTTTGGATTTTGAAGGCAATTGGAAAATACCTGGTGTTTATTTCATAAATTGCACAGGCCTCAACTACCCAAACTGGTGATGTTGTCGATTTATGGAGTGGGATTGCGGGTGAATCAGCTATTCAGATCGGTGAAGCTGAGTTGATAGATATGCGCTCTACTGAAAACTCGGAAAATCTAATTGTCACATTTAGAGTGCCGCTAGCGCTGGTTCAAGCGGTGATCGAAACTGGAGCAGATTTACGGGTTGTATCTGCCGG
>JBIKSQ010000175.1:0-3110 GCA_044348555.1 Candidatus Nanopelagicales bacterium
ATCGCGAAACAAACCTCAGTAAGTTGGCGGATGCATTTTTGAATTGGATTCACACATTCGAAGTGGGAAGCGATGTGCAGTTTGCTGCGGCAAAGAACTTTGTCGCGGTTGCTCGAACAGAATCACAGCTTGCAGTCATCACAGGTCTACTTGATGGCAGTTTGCAGATTCCAGGTATCAAAGTTGATGCAGACTTCCGTTGGATGCTCATCAATCGGTTAGCGATACTTGGCAAACTGACGGCGGCTGATATTGCCGCTGAGGGCGCTAAAGATGTGACAGCAGCAGGCGCCAGAAATGCCGCAGCTGCAACCGCAGCCCTACCGGATCTTGCAAACAAGCAGGCAACCTGGAAGCAGATGCTGAACGACACTGAAATCTCGAATGAAATTTTGAGCTCAATCGTTGGCGGGTTTATGCCACTAGATCAGGCGGAACTAGCGTCGCATTTCGTTGAGGAATATTTCGCAATGTTGCCAGAGGTTTGGGCGAATCGTTCTAACGAGATTGCCCAGACATTGACCAACGGTTTATTCCCAGCGCTGCAGATAAACCAACAAATGGTTGATCGCACCAACGCATTTCTGAAGAGCGCAGAGATTCCATTTGGATGTAAACGTCTGGTCGGCGAGGGTCGAGATGGACTTGTGCGTGCAATAAACGCTCAAGCCGCAGATTCGTAAATCACAAACTGATCTTCTACGGATATGAGTAAGGGCCGGGATATCCCGGCCCTTACTCATATAAAACTAGTTGACGCTTTGAACCTCGGTTGACTTTGAAGCTGCTTTTCGCCAGTTGCTTAGTGCCCAGATGAATGTGATAAAACCGATGATCACCGATGGCCCAACCACGAACCAAAGAACTGTCTCAAGAACAGACATCCCTGGACCTGTCTCTGTGCCAGCATCTGGAATGTTGTTAGCAAAGACAATTGATGGATTTAAAGCAAAAAAAGCACCCACGACGATTGTTTTTAATTTCAGCATCATGGCTTTAGCCTACCGAAAGTTATTCGGACTCCGTCATCGCAGTAATTAATCTGGCAGCCCTCGCTTTGGCTTCCAAATCTTCCGTTAGGTGCTCAATCAAGAAAGGTACCCCGTCAGCGTGGCAGGTAGGAACTCGCCAGTTTGGATATTCCTGATCGGTACCGGGCTGGTTTTGAGAACGCATGTCACCAACAAGATCTGGCAGCGCAATAGCAGCAAGCTTGCATGGCGTGTGAGCAACAATGCGATGTAAGCCCTCCACTTTTTCTTGAACTGTTGGGCTACTTGGGTCTTCAGCCCGCATCCAGCCCCGATTGTTCAAAAGTGAATCCCAATCCTTCATTTCCCGCGCGTGATCCGACCATTCAGATTCCACGGGCCGGGCAAGTAGACCTAAGTCATGGCGCATCCGAATGTGCTCTCCATCGATAAATCCAGCGCTTGGTGGAATATCGTGAACTGTGACTGTGGCAAGACATAATTCGCGCCAATTTTCAGGTGGGACTGGCCCATTGCGGTCTCGCTCAAAGAACAAAATTGAAGTTCCAGCAATCCCACGTTCTGCTAAATAGTCAACAATCCAAGGTTCAACAGTTCCCAGATCTTCACCGACCACAAATGCCCCAACTCGCTGAGCCTCAAGCGCCAAAATGCCAACTAAAGCTTCATGGTCATACTTAACGAACGTGCCGTTAGCTGCTCCGAGTTCGGAAGGAATCCACCAAAGTCGAAAGAGGCCGAGTGCATGGTCGACTCGAATACCGCCGGAATGCCGCAGAATAGTGCGCAACATATCTCGATAAGGAATGTATGCGTTGGCTACCAATGCATCGGGTCGCCAAGGCGGTTGTGACCAATCTTGACCCATTTGGTTGAACATGTCTGGCGGAGCACCAACTGAAACATTGTGTGCCAAAACATCTTGTAGAGCCCAGGCATCCGCACCTTCGGGATGTACTCCAACCGCGAGATCATGTACAACCCCTGCTGACATTCCTGCCGACTTAGCAGCGGCTTGGACTGACGCAAATTGCTCATCTAACAACCATTGCAATTTGGTGTAGAAATCAATTCGCGCTGCGTTTTTTACTTTAAAGGCACTAACACCTTCGCTATCAGGGCGTTGTAGTCCGGCATCCCACTCTTTGTTCGTGATGCCAAACTGTTCAGCAAGCACACACCAAGTCGCAAAACTTGTAAGTCCTACACCTTCAGATTTTGCGTAGCTATCGAACTCGGCCTGACGAGTAGCGCTCAAATCTTTAGTCAACAAAAGTTCCAGAGCTTTTTGTTTTGCTGACCAAACTAAATCCCGGTCGAGCAACTCAGCGGTTGCATTCATTGATTTAGGTGCCTCAGCCAGTGCTGCAATTTGTTTCTGAACTTCTGCCGATGCGAGTGCGAATTCTGGAATGCTCTCAATGTTCAAATAGATTGGATTGAAGTAGCGACGGGTTGCAGGCAAGTACGGTGATGGCGCCATTGGTGGCGCAACTTCAGCTGCATGCATTGGATTCACTAAAACAAATCCGGCGCCTTGTGAACCACCCCAGCTTGATAACTTAGCGAGGTCTTGTAAGTCTCCAAGGCCCCAAGATTCGCGAGAGCGCGTGGCATACATCTGTGCCATAAGTCCCCAAGTTTTGCCATTCGCCATAGCCGCTGGCATGCCTAAGTAGTTAGGCGTACAAACTAAAACTGATTCTGCAGCCTGCCCACTATCAGTTTTGGCTTTTAGAACGTGCCAACCCAGTGGCAAATCGGCTGGGGTTTCGAAAGTTGCTTCACCGATTAGTTTTCCATCGATTTCGCGAGGAGCTACGTAGCGATTATTTTGCTGTAACTGAAACAACTCACCAGTCTCAGTCTGTAGTGACACTTCAATTGTGTCACCGTCTAAAACATGAACTGCAAATTCTTTTACGTGTCCTTGTCGAGTCACGACAACAGTTGGAAGCAGAGATCGCCAAGGGCCATTTACTACCCGGTCCATTGCTGCAGCTCGGCCAGCAGGGGTAGCTACATCGACAGTCAGTGCAGTCAAGATTCGCTCAAGCGTTTGAGCCGAAACCTGCTTGAGATTCCCGGACTGATCCCGATACTCAGTGGCAACGCCAA
>JBIKSQ010000176.1:0-3101 GCA_044348555.1 Candidatus Nanopelagicales bacterium
TTTGCAATTCGACACATTCACGCGCGCAATCTTCAATAGTTACCGTTCAAGTTTTGATCGCACTACCGCTGCAGCCCTAGCGACGGTCGTGGTGCTAATAACGGTTGTTTTCGTATTCGTTAAACAACGCTGGTTTGGGACCGAAACCATGCCATCAAAAATTGGCCGGCCACACAAATACCTTGCACCTAATTTTCAAAAGTTTGGTGGATTAGTTCTACTGTTGTGGGCAACTCTTGCACTGTTCGTGCCTTTACTATCAATTTCTCGCTGGGCTTTTATTGGCCAATCAAGTGCCGACTTTGGTGAAATCTTCAGAGCAGTTGTAAACACGCTGTCATTCGCCGGTATTGGTGCTGCCGTAACTGCACTGATTGCATTTGCGGTTGCACTCATCCGATATCGCAGCCGTAGCCGAGTTGGCAAAACTTTCGAGGTTGTCGCGTGGTTGAGCCACGCGCTACCCGGCATTGTGATTGCGTTAACGCTGGTGTTTTTCTCGAACAGATTTGTGCCTGCGATTTATCAAACTAGTGCTTTAGTCATAATTGCTTACGTGGCACTTTTCCTACCTAATGCGGTCACAGCACTAGCAAATCCCATTCAACAGATCCCGACGTCTCTCGATGAGGTGGCCCGCTCTCTAGGCAAAACACGGCACGGTGTAGTTCGAACTGTTCTACTACCTAATTTACGGGTGCCATTAGTGAGTGCATTCGCATTGGTCGCACTTACTATCGTGAAAGAACTGCCAGCAACACTTCTGCTGCGCCCAACCGGTATCGAAACTCTAGCTAGTCGATTGTGGTCCGCAAGTGGCATAAATGCATTCGCATCAGCTGCACCGTATGCAATCATCATGATTCTGTTGGCTGGAATTCCAGCCCTGCTCTTGAATAGGGAAATCACCACAAGTTTGCGTGGAGTAGATTCGTTACCTCAACCAGTTGCGGAGCGAAACTAATGAAACCACTACTGCAAGTTAAAGGACTGTCAAAGTCTTTTGGTGCGCTCAATGTGCTTTCTAGTCTTGACCTCGAGGTTGCCGAAGGTGAATTCGTAAGTGTGCTGGGTGAATCTGGTGGCGGTAAATCAACCTTACTTCGATTAATTGCAGGATTTGAAAAGCCAAACTCAGGTGAAATTTGGTTAGGCGAAACCCTGGTTTCAGATTCAACTCACCACATAGATCCAGCCCACCGTGGAATCGGCATAGTCCCTCAGGACGCAGCACTATTCCCACATCTCACGGTTGCAGAAAATATTGGATTCGGTTTAAACAAACTTGCTGAGAACGAAAAGCGGGATCGAATTAACGAGATGCTGGAGCTAGTCGGGCTAGTCGAAGAAGCAAACAAACTTCCCAGAGAAATATCTGGCGGTCAACAACAGCGAGTTGCACTAGCTCGCGCATTGGCAATCAGACCCAAAATAGTTTTACTTGACGAACCATTTTCGGCGCTAGATGCACAGTTGCGAACTCGTTTGCGTGATGAAGTTAAAGAAGTTTTAGCAAAAGTTAACGCAACCGTCTTGCTTGTTACACATGATCAAGATGAGGCGCTTTCAATCGCTGACCGGGTGGCGGTGCTTCGCGATGGCGTGATTGTTCAAGCTGATACTCCGAGCGAGATGTACAACAACCCTGAAGACGTTCGGCTGGCGACATTTCTTGGTGAAGCAGTTGTCCTTCCTGCGCAGATTGTTGGTGGAAAAGCCCGAACACCAGTGGGGGATTTAGCTCTAACTGGCGAATACTCCGAAGGGCAGCGTGGACAGGTTGCGGTTCGTCCAGAAAACTTTTATTTGCAGCCAGATCTGAATGGCAAGGCAAGCGTGATTGGCCGGCAATATTTTGGCCATGATGCAATGACGACAGTGGAATCAGATGACTTTGTGATCAGAGCCCGCACGGCCGGGCCACTTGCGCCTGAGGTTGGCATGAAAGTGACAGTTTGGGTGCGCGGGCAAGTCAACTTTTATCCAGTTGATTAATGCAACCAAAAACGCCTCGCTTTCGCGAGGCGTGGTGGTGGCAGGTGAAGGATTCGAACCTTCGAAGCTTTCGCGACGGATTTACAGTCCGCTCCCATTGGCCGCTCGGGCAACCTGCCATTTGCCGATGAGAAGTCGGCGCGCGAACTTTACCTGATAGCCACAGATGCTCTAAACCGAGGTCTAAATCGGCCTAAAGCTTGATTCTTATGTAGATCTAAAACACAACATATCGCGATACCTACTGCGCACAAGTACGCTTTGGGACTTATCAGATATCTAGGAGTTTTTAGTTTGTCTACAACATCAGTTCGCGTCGGATTGCTCGCTTATGGAGCGATTGGCGATGAGCACAACAAGGCCGTTTTAGCTACTCCGGGAATGACATTGACGGCGGTATGTGACACCAACGCTGAACGCCTAGCAGCAGCACTCGAAATCTCCCCCGAGGCGAAAACATTCAGTGATGCCAATGACATGCTGAACTCTGGCGAGATAGATCTAGTGGTTGTTTCCACTCCCCCTAACAGTCACTACGACTGGGCAAAGAAAGCTCTGTCGCTAGGCATTCATGTGGTCCTCGAAAAGCCAATGGCTTTAACCACGGATCAATGTGATGAATTAATGGCACTAGCAAAAAGTTCTGACCTGCTTCTCGTGGTTTACCAGAATCGCCGCTACGACCTGGATTTCTTGACAATGAAAAAGTTAATTGATTCTGGAGAAATCGGCGATGTGTTTCACTATGAAAGTTTTGTGGGCGGATATTCCAAACCATGTTCCTACTGGCACTCAAATGCAGAAGTTTCTGGCGGCGCAATTTTTGACTGGGGCAGTCACTTCATCGACCAAATTCTTTCAATCATGCCTTCACCAGTTACGCATGTCTCAGGCCTGAATCAAAAGCGGGTTTGGAATCACGTTACGAATGCGGATCATGCCCAAGTAACAATCAATTTCGCAGATGGCGCACTCGCCACATTTGTTAACTCGGATTTGTCGGCAGCACGCAAACCTAAATTCTTCGTGCTCGGCACAAAAGGTGCGATCGTTGGAAATTGGGATACCTCAGCTGGAGACACAGTTGCTGATCTCCCAGCCATCAT